>JAOPVO010000128.1 GCA_025966155.1 Pseudonocardiales bacterium | reverse complement strand
GGGGTCGCGCGAACCAGCGGAGGTCCGAAACACTGGCCGCGTGCCGATCCTGCTGCTGGACCTGACCGGCGTCCTCTACGACTACTCCCATCGCGCGCGCGTGGACGCACTGTGCGCGGCGAGTGGCAAGGCGCCGGAGAAGATCGAGGAGGTCGTCTTCGGCTCCGGATTCTTCCGCCGCTGCGTGCGCGGCCGGATCGACGAGCCCGGGATGGTGGCCTACCTGGGCGCCGAGCTCGGTGTCGGCGGGGCCGCGCTCGACGAGGCCTGGGCCGGCGGCTGGACACCCCGGCCCGCCGCGATGAACGTGCTTCGCCGGCTGCGGCCCGACGTCGATCGGGCGCTGGTCACGAACAACGACCCGCTGATGACCCGGATCCTGCGCACGGCGGACCCGATCGGGGACCTCGTGCCGCGGATGCTGTGCTCCGGTGACCTCGGGGCGAGCAAGCCCGATCCCGGCGCCTTCGCGGCGGCCCTGCGGCTGCTCGGCGTGCGCGCCACGCAGGCCCGATTCGTCGACGACACCCGCGGCAACGTCGAGGCGGCCCGGACCCTCGGCATCGACTCCGCGCACACCCCGGACATCGAGGCGCTCGAGCAGGCGCTGGCCAACTGGGGCCTGCTCGTCGAGTAGCTGGTCCGTGCCCGCCAGGCAGCTCCCAACTGCCGCCCCCGGCGATGATCTCGGTCAAAATGGCGCTGGGGAGCCCATTTGATCGAGATCATCGCGATCCACGCGGCCGGACAAGCGCGGGGTACGAGGCCGCCGCTGCGGTCGGGAGCCACTACCGCCGCTTACGCGCGCCGCGACGGTCGCGGCGGCTCAGTAGCCTGGCGGGCATGGGAGTCATCGGCGCGCACATCCACGATCCGGACCTGCTCGGCGCGGCCGCCGAGCGCGAGGCCGGGGCCATCCAGTTCTTCCTCGCCGACCCGCAGGGCTGGAAGGCGCCGAAGCCGCACGAGCACGCCGAGGCGCTCAAAGCCAGCGACCTGACCCTCTACGTCCACGCGCCCTACATCGTGAATGTGGCCACCACGAACAACCGGATCCGCATCCCGAGCCGGAAGATCCTGGGCCAGCACGCGAAGGCCGCGGCCGAGATCGGCGCGAAGGGCCTGATCGTGCACGGCGGCCATCTAGGCAAGGACGACGACCCGGCGATCGGCGTCGACAACTGGCGCAAGACATTCGCCCGCGTGGTCGATGAGGAGGGCGGCTTCCCGCTGCCGATCCTGATCGAGAACACCGCCGGCGGGGACAACGCCGTCGCCCGGCGGTTCGAGCGACTGGCGATGCTCTGGGACGCGATCGGGGAGTTCAACCCCGGGTTCTGCCTCGACACCTGCCACGCGCACGCCGGCGGCGAGGAACTGGACGGCATCGTCGAGCGGGTGCTGGCCATCACCGGGCGCATCGACCTCGTGCACGCCAACGACAGCCGCGACGTCTTCGATTCGGGCGCGGACCGCCACGCCACTTTCGGGTCCGGCCAGATTGATCCAGCCGCCATCGCCGCGGTCTGCGCGGGCGCCGGTAGTGACGTCATCGTCGAGACCCCCGCCGAGGGCCAGGCCAAGGACATCGCCTACCTCCGCGACGCCCTCAGCTAGCCCCGATCGGGCGGAACTTCTGGCAATGGTCTGTCGCTGAGCGACCAACCATTGCCCCAACTTCGGGGTTCAGGCGGCCAAAGGCTCAGCGCGGGGTGATCGCGTCCACGTAGGCGTAGGCCTCGTGGACGAGCGCGCGCCACGCATCGACGCCTGCGGAGATCGGCATGGAGACCCATTCGCGCATCGTCCGGCCGGCCATCTCGACCGGCGCGACCGATCCGGCCTCGGCGAGTTCGCGGGCCCGGGCCTCGGGGATCTTCACCATCAGCTCGCCCGCGTAGGTGGATAGCGCGAACACTTTGCTACGCACCCGCAGCCCGGTCGATCCGAACATCGGGCCCCAGTCCACCCCGTCGCGAGCGAGGAAGACGTCGGCGAATTCATCGAGCTGAGCCCGGCCCGCCGCCCGATCCGGGCGCCCGCTCATGCCGGGCGACCCGCGATCGTCTCGGTGCCCGCCTCCAAGCCGGGCCCCCCGGACCCAGCACCCCCGGATGTAGCGCCCTCGAACGCAGCACTCTCGAGACGAGGCCCATTACCGTCAATGACGTCATCGGCGTCGGCGTCTCGGCGCCCGCCCAGCCGCCACCGGTCCGGCGCCCCATCGAACGGGCCTCCGCCGGGGTCATCCACGCCGCCGATACGCACCACGTCGAGCTCGGGCCGCCACATCTCGCGCACGATCAACCCGGCCAGCACGAACAGGATCGCGTCCCGGAGGATCAGCGCGCCCATCAGCCACGGGTAGGTGATCGCGCGGTTCGGGTCGTCGTAGCCGATCAGCCAGAGCAGCGTCAGGATCCAGACCGCGATCTCGCTGGCCTGCCAGAGCAGGGCCCCGCGCCACCTCGGCCGGGCGAGGGCGAGCAGCGGCACGAGCCACAGCGAGAACTGCGGGCTCCACACCTTGGTGGTGATCAGGAACGCGAAGGCGCAGAGGAACACCAACTGCGCCAGCCGCGGCTTGGTCGGGGCCTTGAGTCCCAGCACGACTACCGCGCCCATCGCCGCCGCAACAGCAACGGCCACCTCGGTATTGGGATAGACGGCCTCGGGAACGCCGCTGCCCAGCCCGAAGCTCTCGAGGTAGTTGCCGATGTACCAGACCGTGCTGGCCTCGGCGCTGCGCTCCTGGCTGAAGGTATAGAACTCCTTCCAGCCCTCGGTCCACGTCAGCGCGATCGGCAGATTGACCAGGAGCCAGGACGCGGCGGCGCCCACGATCGCCAGCACGGCCGGCCGAACGATCGCCGTCCGGACGGCCAGGATCATCAGGGCCAGGAGCAGGATCGAGGGATAGAGCTTCGCCGCGGCGCCGAGCCCGATGAGTACGCCAGCCAGCATCGGGCGGTTGCGCGCCCACGCCCAGAGCCCGCAGGCGCTCATCGCCATCGCGATGAGGTCCCAGTTGGAGAAGGCGTGGAAGACCAGCAGCGGGCTGAGCGCGACGATCGCCGCGTCGTAGGGCCGATGCCCGGCGGCGCCGGCGATCGCGCGCACCGTCAGGAGGCCGAAGATGGCCAGCCCGATGCAGGTGATCAAGCTGAAGATGGACAGATCGGAGGCCACCGGCAGCCAGCCGGATTCGGCCATCGATTGCCAGCCGCGGGTGAGCTCGGCGCTGGCCCACATGAAGCCGCCCGTCAGCACCGGGTACTCCACGGCGTGGTCGCGGTACGGCACGGCGCCGTCGCTGAGGCGCTCGACGCCCCAGAGCGGGACGACGTCGGAGTAGCAGGCGTGCGTGTACTGCTTGTGCCCGCTCCATTGCCCGTCCGAGCATGGGTACTTCTCGCCGAAGCCGAGCAGCAGGGTCAAGGTGGCCAGCGCCAGCAGCACCCGGACGGGGGTCCAGAACGACTGCAACGGACGCACGGCGCGCTTGCCCCACGGCCCGCCAACCGCACCGGACGCCGTGGTGACCATCGAGTCGACCCAGCTCGGCGGGGTCTCGCGCGGCGGGGGGAGCGTCACGCGCGTGATCCTTCCACGGCGGTCGCGGCCGGGCCCGGCCGCGCGAGCCCCACGGCCTAAGCGGTCGGGGTGAGAGCGGGGAGCACGGCCGTCGCCGACGATGCCGGCGTGGGGGTCGAAGTCGGCGTGGGGGTCGGCGTGGGCGTCGGCGTGGGGGTCGGCGTGGGCGTGGGCGTCGGGGTGGGGGTCGGTGCGGCTGTCGTCGGAGCCGCGGTCGTGGGAGCGGCAGTTGTTGGCGCCGCCGTCGTGGCCGGCGGCGCGCCCGTCGTCGGGGCGGTGGATGTCGGCGTCTCGCTCGGCGCAGCCGCGGCCCCGACCTGGGCTGCGGACGGGATCGGCTCCTTCGCCGCATCGGCTAGGTACGCGTCCAGGAACCGCTTCCACGTCTGCCCGGACAGCATCGAGCCATAGAGCGGCTGTCCCTTGGAGTTGTACGTGGGGTCGTTGGTGTCGCGCCCTGTCCACACGGCCACCGACACCTGCGGGGTGAACCCGGTCATCCAGGAATCGCTGTTGTCGTTGGAGTTCTCGATGCCGACGGTGCCGGTCTTGGCCGCTGACTGCCGGCCGCCGGCCAGCGCGTCATTGGAGTACGACGCGATGGGCCGCATCGACACGGCGACGTCGTTGGCGACCTTCGGGTCCAGGACCTGGGCCGCGTTGTCCGCGTGCTGGAAGACCACCGCGCCCGACGCATCGGTGACCGTTGCGACGAAGTGCGGGGTGCGCAGGACGCCGCCGGCTGCGACGGTCGCGTAGGCCGAGGCCATGTCGACAGTTCGCACCTCGTAGCCGCCGATGCCGATGCGGGCGTCGGTGGTGCCGTTCGTCTGCAGCGTCGGGGCGCCGGTCGCATCGGTCTTCTCGATGCCGAGGGTGTGCGCCATCGCGGCCACATTCGCCGGTCCGACCCGTGACGCGAGGTCGTAGTAGACGGTGTTGACCGAGCGGGTCATCGCAGTGGCCAGCGAGCAGTTGCCGCACGATTCCCCGCCGGAGTTGTTGACCTCCTGACCATCGATGACACGCGGGGACGAGCCGTCGAATACCGATTGGAGGTTGTACGACTTACCGTCGGGCGACCCGCCGGCCAGGTTCTGCGTCAAGGCGGTCGCCAGCACAAACGGCTTGAACGACGAGCCGGGCTGCTGCATAGATTGCGCGTAGTCGAAGTTGTTGCCGTCGGCGCCGCCGTAGTAGGCGACCACCCCTCCGGTGGCGGGCGAGATCGCGACCAGCGCCTGCCGGAGGTAGTCCGGCTCGCCCGACAGGACCTCCTGCACCGCGGCGATCGCGGCGTCCTGCGCGGGCTTCTCGATCGTGGTCGTGATGCGCAGGCCGTTGCGGTTGATCTGCGACTCGTCGATGCCGTTCGCGGCGAGCTCCGCCTTGATCTGCGCGACCAGGTAGCCGTTGGGCCCGGTGATGCCAAGCCCGCCGGTGGGGTCCAGAGGCAGGGTTCCGGGGTACTGCGCGGCGGCCGAGGTCGCGGCGTCCAGGTGCTTGGTCTCGACCATGCCGTCGAGCACGATCCGCCACCGGGACTGCGCCTCAGGGAGATTGACGGCCGGGTCGTAATAGCTCGGCGCCTTCAGCAGGGCGGCGAGAACCGCGCTCTGCTCGACCGACAGCGCGTCGACACCGACCCCGAAGTACGCCTGCGCCGCGGCCTGCACGCCGTACGCCCCGCGACCGAAGTAGACGGTATTGAGGTACCACTCGAGTATCTGGTCCTTGGAGTAGTCGCGGTCCAGCTTCACCGAGATCGCCAACTCCCGGAGCTTGCGCGTCAAGGACTGGTCGGAGTTCAGGTACGCGTTCTTGACGTACTGCTGGGTGACGCCCGACCCGCCCTGGCGCTCGCCGCCGGTCAGCGTCGACCACGCCGCCCGGACCGTCGACGTCGCCGAGAAGCCGGGGTTCGTATAGAAATCGCGGTCCTCAGTCGACAGCACGGCCCACTTGAGGGAGTCCGGCACCTGGTCGAGGTCGACATCGATGCGATTGACCGCGCCGATCCGCCCGATCTCGGTGCCATCGGCGTAGGTGATGATCGCGATCTGGTCCCGGCGCAGCGCGTCAGGGCTCGGCACATCAGTGACCTTGTAGAACGCATAGACCGTGACGACCATCGTGACGGCCAGCAGCGCCAGCATCCAGGTGAATCCGATGCCGACCCGGCGCCAGACCCGGCGGGCCCGCGGCATCGCCGCGAGGCGGGCCTTCTTGGCCTGATGGCGGGTGGACCACCACGCCCGGTTCCACGGCGCGAACTGCTGGCGCTTGGCTCGGCGGCTCTTGGGCTTCACGCCCGGGGGTCGCGAGGAGCCCCCGGAGCGGCGCGGCGGCGATGCTGCGGGCCGGGACGTGCGGTTGGGTCGTTCAGGCTGCTGCGTTCCCACGCGCTGGCGGTGTCCTTCCGAGTGGGCCCGGGGCACATGACGACCCCGGGCGACCGGACGAGGATGCCCGCCGAACCTGTGAGAGGCCCGGCGCCGGCTGATTGCCGAGTTCTGAGCGACTAGCGGCGAGCCCGGGATCGGCGTGGCGCCGCACTCTGCTGCGCAGCCCCCTGACCTATCACGAACGACTCGAGCAGGTGGTTCCACGAGCAGGCCGGGCACACCTCAACGAGGTACACCGATACCGCGTCGACGGCCTCGTCCATCCGCTCGATCTCCCCGGCGGAGCGCGCCTGCCCGGCGCTCTGGCCGAGCTCATCGCCATAGATGAAGCGGACGATGCGCACGCCCTCGCGCCGGCAGATCGGGCACGGCGCCGGGGACGGCGAGCCGTAGTTCTGCGCGGCGAGCAGCAGATGCGGGTGGGCGTCGCACGCCTCGGCTGCAGTCATCAACCCCGTTCGGACCTGCGCCAGCCGCGCCCGCCGCTGGAGGGCGTAGTTGATGACGTCGCGACGGGTTCGCACCCCAATGAGGGTAATCGCGGCGCCGACAGTTCGGCTGGGTCCGACCTCCACATGAACGGCCGGTGGCGACGCGCCGACAAGGAGATGGCGGCCACACCGGCCGTGACGTATCGTTTCGATACATCGAGCCGATACAGTGGCGGCTCGACCGGCATCCACGGCAAGGCGGACGGAAGGAGGCGCACCATGCTCGAGCTGGCCATTCTCGGTCTCCTGACCGAATCGCCCATGCACGGCTATGAGCTGCGCAAGCGCCTGTCCACGACGTTAGGCGCCTTCCGGGCGTTGTCGTACGGTTCGCTGTACCCGACGCTGCGCAAGCTCCGCGACGCTGGGTGGATCAGCGAGGAGGAGCCGCAGCTGCCGGTCGAGGGACTCTCTCGACGCGGCAAGCGGGTCTACCAGCTGACCGCCGAGGGCAAGGAGCATTTCGGCGAGCTCCTCGCCGACGTCAGCCCCCAGGCCTTCGACGATGAGGGCTTCGGGACCCGCCTGGCGTTCTTCGCCCAGACCCGGGCCGATATTCGGCTGCAGATCCTGGAAGGGCGCCGCCAGCGCGTCCAGGAGCAGCGCGACGGGATGTCCTCGTCGCTGCACCGCACGCGGGACAAGCTCGATCGATACACCCTGCAACTGCAGGAGCACGGCCTGGAGGGCAGCGACCGCGAGGTCCGCTGGCTCAGCGAGCTGATCGCCATCGAGCGTTCAGAGCGGCCGGAGCGCTCAGAATGACCCGCCCCATCCACTGACTGACCTGCTCAAGCGCACCACAACCTCAACCACCGCATCCCGCGGGCACCCCGCCCGCGGAGCTCATGTAAGGAGATCCGGATATGGGTTCCCACACCTCCGGCCACCCGATCCGGGTAGCCATTGTCGGAGTCGGCAACTGCTCCTCGTCCCTGGTTCAGGGTGTCGAGTACTACCGCGACGCCGACCCGTCGTCGCGCGTGCCCGGCCTGATGCACGTCACCTTCGGCCAGTACCACATCAGCGATGTGCAGTTCGTCGCCGCGTTCGATGTGGACGCCAAGAAGGTCGGCCGCGACCTCTCCGAGGCCATCCTGGCCAGTGAGAACAACACGATCAAGATCGCCGACGTCCCGCCGCTGGATGTCACCGTGCAGCGCGGACACACCCTGGACGGCCTTGGCAAGTACTACCGCGAGACGATCGAGGAGTCCGACGAGACCCCGGTCGACGTCGTCGCGGCGCTCAAGGAGGCCAAGGTCGACGTCCTGGTCTGCTACTTGCCCGTCGGGTCCGAGGAAGCCGCGAAGTTCTACGCGCAGTGCGCCATCGACGCCAACGTGGCGTTCGTCAACGCGCTGCCGGTCTTCATCGCCGGCACCCCGGCGTGGGCCGAGAAGTTCCGTGCCGCGGGCGTCCCGATCGTCGGGGACGACATCAAGAGCCAGATCGGCGCGACGATCACCCACCGCGTCCTGACGAAGCTGTTCGAGGACCGCGGCGTCACCGTCGACCGGACCTACCAGCTCAATGTCGGTGGCAACATGGACTTCAAGAACATGCTCGAGCGCGACCGCCTGGAGTCCAAGAAGATCTCCAAGACGAACTCCGTCACCTCGCAGATGCAGGACAAGATCGACCCGCGCAACGTGCACATCGGCCCGTCGGACTACGTCGCGTGGCTCGATGACCGCAAGTGGGCCTTCATCCGCCTGGAGGGCCGCAACTTCGGCGATGTCCCGCTGAGCCTGGAGTACAAGCTCGAGGTCTGGGACTCCCCGAACTCGGCCGGCATCATCATCGACGCGATCCGCGCCGCGATGATCGCCAAGGACCGCGGCATCGGCGGCCCGATCCTGTCGGCATCCTCGTACTTCATGAAGAGCCCGCCGGTTCAGTACAACGACGACGTGGCCCGCGAGGCCGTCGAGGCGTTCATCCGCGGCGACGCGGACGTGGCGTAGCTAGCGGAGCCCGAGCAGCTGGCGTAGTACTTGGGATAACGAGATAGACCCGGTTGTGGGACGTTGGGGCGGACTATCCGCCCTAACGTCCCACAACTGGTTTCGGGGCTAGTTGTCGGCCGGGTCGTCGGGGAACGTCGACAGCCACCACAGCGGCGCGGGCTGACGGCGCAGGACCGTGCGCCAGAGCAGCTCCGGCTCGGGCGAGAACAGATCGGCTGGGCGGGACGGCACGACGAACCACGCGCCATCGGCGACCTCGTCCTCGAGCTGACCGCCGTCCCAGCCGGAGTGGCCGGCGAAGATGCGCAGCGCGCTGACCTGCGGGGCAACCAGCGCGGTATCGGCGTCGAGATCGACCAAGCCGACATCGCCGGTGGTCGGCCGGACCCCGCGCGGCTCGAGATCGGCCCCGCCGGGATGCAGCTGGCCCAGGCACAGCGCGCCGTCCTGCTGGACCGGCCCGCCCTCGTGCAGCACCGACGGCGCTGTCGTCAGGTCGTGCCAGTCGGCCAGCACCGCACCCACTGGCGTGCGGGTGGGGCGGTTCAGCACGACGCCCAGCGAGCCGCCGGAATCACCTTCCTCGTGCTCGATCAGGTAGACGACGCTGCGGCGGAACACCCCGTCCGCGATCTCGGGGGTCGCTATCAGCAGCCGGCCGGCCCGCAGGCCGCTCCGCCACCACGGGGTGCTCATGCGTCCCATCCTCCCGCTCCGTGTGAACTTTGGATTGCCCGACCCCGGGGTGAGCGCTTGGACCCGCCCCGCAGGCCAGCCCCGTCCACACCCGGTTGTTCCTCGGTTTGAGGCGGTTCGGCACCGGCTACCGTCGTGGGATGCCTTCGTCCGGTCATGTGCGCGCACTGCTGCGCCAGTCCGGATTCCGCCGGCTCTACGGCACGCGGATGGCCGGGCAGTTCGGCGACGGGATGTTCCAGGCGTCGCTGGCCGGCGTGGTGCTGTTCAGCCCCGAGCGCGAGGCCCACCCGGCCGATATCGCGCTCGGGTTCGCCGTGCTGCTGCTGCCGTACTCGCTGATCGGGCCCTTCGCCGGCGTCCTGATCGACCGGTGGTGGCGGCAGCGGGTGATGGTCGTGTCCAACTGCGTCCGGGCCGGTGCGGTACTGGGCGTGGCCGGGCTGATCGCGCTCGGCGTCGCGGGGCCGGCGCTGTTCGCCGCCGCGCTGGTCGTGACGTCGATCAACCGCTTCTTCCTGGCGTCGCTGTCCGCATCGCTGCCGCACGTCGTGGACACCCGAGCCGACAGCGACGCCGAGCTGATCAGCGCCAACGCGTTCTCCACCACCAGCGGCGCGCTCGCCGCGGCCGTCGGCGGCGGGGTCGCACTTGGGCTCCGGGCCGTGATCGGCGACACCGACGGCGACTACGCGCTCATCGCGATCGCCGCCGTGCTGCCGTCGCTGGTCTCGGCCTACATCGCCTCCGGCTTCGCCCGCGACCTGCTCGGGCCCGACGACCACGCGCGGGCCAAGCGCGACTCGGCCCGCGATGTGTTCCACGGCCTGCTGTCGGGCCTGCGCCATGTGCGCGAGGTTCGCCCGGCCCGGGACGCGCTGGCGATGATCGGGGTCCAGCGGTTCGGCTACGCGATCTCGCTGGTGTGCACGCTGCTGCTGTACCGCAACTACTTCCTCGACGACGGGATCTTCCGCGCCGAGCTCGCCGGGCTGGGCCAGGTCGCGGCGGCGGTCGCGCTGGGCACCGGGCTGGCCGCGGTCATCACGCCCGAGGCGACCCGGCGGTTCGGCCCGATCGGCTACCCCGCGGGGATGCTCGTGCTGGGCGCGGTCGTCCAGCTGGTGCTGAGCCTGCGGTTCGCACTGCCGGCGACGCTCGGGGCGGTGTTCCTCCTGGCGCTGGTCAGCCAGAGCGTCAAGATCTGCGTCGATACGACGGTGCAGACGCAGGTGGCCGACGAGTTCCGCGGGCGGGTGTTCTCCCTCTACGACACGCTGTTCAACGTGACCTTCGTGGGGGCGGCGGTACTGACCGCGCTGGTGCTCCCGGAATCCGGTCGATCGCCGGTGACCGTTGTTGTGATCGCCGTTGGCTACCTGGCGGTGGCCGGGGTGTACTTCCGGTCGGCCGCCGCGCCCAACTCCGTCGCCACCGCCTAGCTAGACGATGTTGGCGGCGGCCCATTCGTGGAGGGCGGCCACAGCCGCCTCGTGCGACATCGGCCCGTTCTCCATCCGCAGCGCCAGCAGGTGCTTGTAGGCCTGCCCGATCTGCCGGCCGGGCGGGATCCCGAGGATCTGCATGATCTCGTTGCCGTCCAGGTCGGGGCGGATCGAGTCCAGCTCCTCCTGAGCCCGCAGCGCGACGATCCGCTCCTCGAGCTCGTCGTATGTGCGGGCCAGCGTCGCCGCCTTGCGCTTGTTGCGCGTGGTCGTGTCCGAGCGGACGAGCACATGCAGGCGATCCAGCAGCGGCCCGGCGTCGGTCACGTAGCGGCGCACGGCCGAGTCCGTCCACTCGCCGCGGCCGTACCCGTAGAAGCGCAGATGCAGGAACACCAGCTGCGAGACATCGTCGATGATCTCGTTGGAGTACTTCAGCGCCTTGAGCCGCGACTTCGCCATGCGCGCGCCGACAACCTCGTGGTGGTGGAAGGTCACCCGGCCGGCGTCCTCGAAGCGGCGGGTGGCCGGCTTGCCGACGTCGTGCAGCAGCGCCGCCCAGCGCAGGATGAGGTCCGGTGCGAAGCCACGCGCCTTCTCCAGCCCGATCGCCTGGTCCAGCACCTGGAGGGTGTGCGCGTAGACGTCTTTGTGCTGGCCGTGCTCATCGGCGGCCATCGCCAGCGCCGGCAGCTCGGGCAGCACAACGGCGGCCAGGCCGGTCTCGACGAGCACCGCCAGCCCCTCGCGCGGGTGCGCGCCGAGCAGGAGCTTGGACAGCTCCGCCTGGATCCGCTCGACGGTGATGCGCGCCATCGCCCCCGCCATCGAGGCCATCGCCGCGCTCACGTCGTCATCGAGTGCGACCCCCAGCTGCGACACGAAACGGGCCGCGCGCAGCATCCGCAGCGGGTCGTCGCCGAACGACTCCTCCGGGGGGGCGGGAGTGCGCAGGACGCCGCGGGCGAGGTCAGCGAGACCGCCGTGCGGATCGATGAACTCCCGGCCCGGCAGCGCCAGCGCCATCGCGTTCATCGTGAAGTCCCGCCGCCGAAGGTCATCGACGATCGAGTCGCCGAAGCGCACCAGCGGATTGCGCGACACGCCGTCGTACTCGTCGGCGCGATGCGTGGTGATCTCCAGCTTCAGCCCGTCGATCTGGACGCCGACGGTCCCGAACTCGATGCCGGTGGTCCACGTCGCGGCGGCCAGCGGGGCGGTGATCGCCACTATCTGCTCGGGGAGCGCGTCGGTGGTCAGATCCCAGTCGCCGTCGGGTCCCGGGGGCCGGCCCAGCAGCGCATCGCGGATCGTCCCGCCGACGAGGTAGATCCGGGCCCCGGCGTCGACGAAGGCGCGTCCCACCCGCAGAACAGCGGGTGGGACGTCGACCAGATCGGCAGGTCCTGAGGTCGGCACGCTCACGGGCGGCCAGCGTACTGATACTGCGCGGATACCATCAGCAAATGTCCCCCGATACGCCCCGCACCCCCGATACGGGTGGACGGCGGCGGACCGGGACGGGGCCGCCCGGCGGTCGGCGCGGGCGCAGCGGGGGCCTTCGGCGGGTCGATGAGACCAGCGCCGGCGGCTTGGTGGTGGACCTCTCCGGCGACACCCCGGTGGGTGCGCTGATCGGGCGCCTCGACCGTCGCGGGCGGCTGCTGTGGTCGCTGCCCAAGGGCCATCTGGAGGACGGCGAGACCGCTGAGCAGGCCGCCGTCCGTGAGGTCGCCGAGGAGACCGGCATCGACGGGGAGATCCTCGGCGGGCTGGGCACCATCGATTTCTGGTTCGTCGCCGAGGGCCGCCGGGTCCATAAGACCGTGCACCACTTCCTGATGCGGGCCACCGGCGGCGAGCTGTCCGACGCCGATGTCGAGGTCAGCGAGGTTGCCTGGGTGCCGCTGGCGGAGATCGGCGCGCGCTTGGCCTACCGCGACGAGCGCGAGCTCCTGATCGACGTCAACCGGATGCTGGCGGACACCGCGTGACATCGCCGGCGCGCCGTCCTCGCGCGACGCGGGACGCGACGGGCCGGCGTTCGCGCCCTCTGCGGACTGTTCTGGCGGGGCTGCTCGTGCTGCTGCTGGGCGCCGGGTCCGCGGCGTCCGGGCTCATGACGGCCCCGGCCGGCGCTGCCCCGGGAGACCCGCCGGGCAGCCCTGGCGGTACCGGCAGCGCGTCCCCGACCGCCGGGCCGCTGGCCGCGGCCACGCCGATCCAGGTTGATCTGGTGTCGATCAGCCCGCCGACCCCCGACGCCGCCGACCTAGCTCAGCCCGTAGTCGTCACCGCCATCCTGACCAACGTCGGCGCCACGACGTACTCCAGCGTGCGGGTGCTGCTCGAGCGCGGCGCGCCGATCGTCCAGCGCGTCCTGCTGCACGAGGCCGCCGCGACCCCGCCGAGCACCGATCAGCTGTCCACGGCGCCGTTGGTGCTGCCCGCGCCGCTGGCCCCCGGGGCGTCGTTGACGGTCGTGTACCCCACGACAACGGAGGCGATGGGGCTGTTCCTCCCCGGCGTCTACCCGTACGAGCTGGTGGCCGAGGGCCGCACCGGCAACGGCCCCTACCGCGAGGCCGGGCGGGCGGCGACCGTTGTGCCGTCGCTTATCGGCGTGCCGTCCGCGCCCGTATCCGTCAGCTGGATCTGGCCGCTGATCGACGTGCCGCACATTGCCCCGGCCGACGCCCTCCAGGTCGAGAACGCCGTATTCGACAATGACGGACTGGCGGCGGCCGTGCAGTCCGGCGGCCGCTTGGACCGGTCCCTGCGCGTGGTGGAGGCCGTCACGCCGGCGGTGCGGATGACGCTGGTCATCGACCCCGAGCTGATCCATGAGCTGCTGGTCATGGAAAGCGGCTACACCGTGCGCATCGGCGGCGCGAAGGTGGGTCCCGGCGCCGGCGGCGACGCGGCCCAGGCGTGGCTCGCCCGCCTCCGGGCCGTCGCCAGCCAGCATGACCTCGTGCTGACGGGCCTCGCCGATCCGGACCTCAACTCGATCGCGGCCGGTGGCCTGCCCCCGAGCGCGCCTCTCAGCGCGACGATGGTCGAGCGGATCAGCGGGGCCCTCGGCGCGCCCTACCGCACCGATCTGGTCTGGCCGGCCGGAGAGACGCTCACCCAGTCCGCTGCCGACACGGTGCTCTCCTCCGGCGCGACGACATCGGTGCTGCTGCGCGACACGGCGCTGTCCGGCGGCCTCCACCCGGACATCAGCGCATCGCCCGGCGGCATCGTCGGGGAGGTTCGGGGGGTCAGCGACACCGCGCTGGCGCCGCTGGTGATCAGCGGCTCCACCACGTCCGCGGGGGTTGGCGTCGTGCTCGACTCCTCGCTGCGCCGCCGGGTTGTCGACGCCACCGAGGCGAGCAAGGTGCGCGCGGCGGGCGTTCGCAGCGCGACAGCCGGGGACGCCGGCGCCGCGACATCCGCCAGCCGCATCCAGGCGCTGGTCGCGGAGCTCGCGATGTGGCCGTTGGCCGGCGCGGCCGGCGGCGGGTACGTCGCCTTGGCCCCCGATCGGGCCGTCGATCCCGATGCAGCGGCTGCGGCCGCGGCGATCCTCGCCACCGCGGCCACCGGCTGGACGGCAGTGATCCCGGTCCGCGACGCCGTGCTGAAGGTGGCGCGCGTCGAGCGTGGCGGCCTGGCCAGCGGCGCGCCCGACCGCAGCCTCGACCCCGCACTCGTGTCGGCGGTGCGCGAGGCGCAGAGCAAGCTCAGTGCGGCCGCGCAACTGCTCGGGCCGGCGTCGGACGCCTTGGACCCGGCCCGGGCCGCGCTGGTGCTGGCCACCTCCGTCGCCTGGCGCAGCGACGCTGCGAGCGGTCTGGCGTACGCGGCGGCCGCCACCGCGACGGCGCAGGCGATCGTCGGCGGCGTCAGCGTCGTGACGCCGGACAACGCGTCGTACAGCCTGTCCTCGGAGAACTCGCCGCTCATCATCACCGTGCGCAACGACCTCGACTTCGCCGTCAGCGTCAAGCTGCTGGTGGTTCCGGCGACAGCGTCGGTGAGCGGGTTCCGCGCCGACGACATCGGCGTCCAGGTCATCGAGGCGAATACCGCGCGCACGCTGCAGATCCCGGCGCATTTCGAGCGCAGCGGCCGGTTCGAGATCGTCGCGCAGCTGGCCACCGAGACCGGGGCGTCGCTCGGCGAGCCCATCCGACTGAGTGTGCTATGCACCGCCTACGGAACTGTGGCCTTGACGATCACGGTCGCCGCTTTCGCCCTGCTGCTCCTGCTCCTGCTGTTCCGCGCCGTCCGGGGCCTGCGTCGCGCGCACCGGGCTCGCTCGGCTGATCGGTCCCCCGATATGTCCGAGCCGCGCCCATGACCGGACCCGATTTCGAGGCCCTCCATTACGGCTTGGTGCAGCCGACGGACTGGAGCCCCGGCACGCTGCACCGGGCCAAGATGGCCGCCCCCAATGACGACCCCGACGCGGAGCCCGACCGCTGGGCGGCGCCCGATCTCGCCGAGGAGGACCTCGGCACGCCCGGCAGCTTCGGCTCCGGATCCGACGACGACGTCTGGGGGCCGACGACCTACGGCGGCGCCCGCCGGAACCGGCCGCCGCGCACCGGCCGCCGACGCGCCGAGCCGGACCATGCCGAATCGGCGGGCAACAAGGCCCTCGGCGCCAACCGCAACGACAGCCCGGTCGCCGACCTGCCCGACCTCTCGGACCTCGCCGGCACGCCGCCCCCTTCCTGGGATCAGCTGCTCGAGGGCGAGCCGGCCGTCCCGGCGCCCGAGCCCGACCCGCTGGTGGCCCTGGACAAGGGCGAGCAGCCCGAGCCGCCCGCGGTCGCGGCGATGGCGGCTCCCGTCGCCGCCCCGTCGAGCCTTGCGGCCCCGTCGAATAAGGGCCTGCTGGCCAGCAGTCGCACCATGGCGATCGCCAGCCTGGCCTCGCGGGTCACCGGGTTCCTGCGGACGGCGGCCATCGCGGCGGCGCTGGGCGTCGTCGGCAACGGCGTCGCCGACGCCTACAACCTGGCCAACATGCTGCCGAATATGGTCTACGAGCTGCTGATCGGCGGGGTGCTGTCGAGCGTCCTCATCCCGCTGCTCGTCCGCGCGCAGGAGACCGACGAGGACCAGGGGACGGCGTACACCCACCGCCTGCTGTCCGTCGCGACCCTTGCCCTGGGCATCGCGACCCTCATCGCCGCCGCCGGCGCACCTGTGCTGACCTGGCTGCTGGTCGAATCCGGGCCGCAGCGGGATCTGGCCACCATCTGGGCGACGATCCTGCTGCCGGAGATCTTCTTCTACGGCGTCGGCGCGCTGTTCACCGCCGTGCTCAACGCCAGACATGTGTACGCGGCACCGGCCTGGGCGCCGGTGCTGAACAACGTGATCATCCTGCTGACCGTCGCGCTGTACCTGCTCCTGCCGGGGCCCGCGACCCTGACGCCGTCGTCGATCACGACGGCCCAGGTCCTGACCCTCGGCATCGGCACCACCCTCGGGATTGTCGTGCAGGCGATGGTCCTGATCCCGGCGCTGCGCAAGATCGGGTTCCGGTGGGTCTGGCGCTTCTCCGCGCCGGCGGGCTCGGCCAGCGCGTCCCGCGGCTTCTCCCAGGAGCGGAACCTCGTCGGCTGGGTGCTCGGCTACGTCGCGGTCAGCCAGATCGGCCTGCTGGTCATCAGCCGGGTCGCCCTCGCCAACGACGGGCTGACCACCTTCACCAGCGCGGACCTGCTGTTCCAGGTGCCCTACGGCATCCTCGGCGTCTCCCTGCTGACGGCGCTCATGCCGCGCCTGAGCCGCTCGGCCGCCCGTGGCGACTTCACCGGCGTCCTGGCTGATCTTTCCCTCGGGACCCGGCTCTCGGCCCTCGCGCTGCTGCCGGTCAGCGCCGGGCTGATGGTGCTGGGCCCGTCGCTTGGCACGGTCATCTTCAACTACGGCCAGACGCCGCTGGGCGACGCCCGCCACGTCGGCATCGTGCTCGCGCTCGCATCGTTCGGGCTCTTCCCGTTCTCGGTCGTGATGCTGCAACTGCGCGTCTTCTACGCGATGCACGACGCCCGGACGCCCACCCTGATCAACCTGGGCATGGTCGCGGTCAAGGTGACGATGGTGCTCGCGGCCGCGGCGCTGTTCGATGGGCGCCACGTCGTCGAGGCGCTCTCGGTCGCGACATCTGCGTCCTACGTCGTCGGCGCGATCCTCGGGCACTTCCTGCTCGAGCGGCGTCTCGGCGCGCTTGGCCTAGAGGCCGCGGTGCCCACCGTGCTCAAGATCGCCGGAGCCGCGCTGGCCGGGGCGCTGACCGCGGCGCTCATCACGATCGGCGTGTCCGATGCGCTTGGGCAGGGCCGGGCCGGGGCCTTCGCCACCGTCATCCTGGGCTCCGCGGTCGGCGGCGGGGTGCTCGTGGCGATTCTCTGGAAGCTGCGCCTGACCGAGGTTCAGGAGATCCTCGGCGCGCTGCGCAAGCCCAGCGGCGATCGCCTCCAGCGGGTCAAGCTGGAGGGCGGCGAGCGGCCCCCTGTCCGCCGTCGCTGACGGAATCTTCGGACCCGTGCCATCGTTGGGGAGGCAGCACCAACCGACTACCTGTAGCACGCTCTAAAACAGAGACAGTGAGGATCCACCGTGAGTGCCTCGAACCACCGCAATGTGATCGTTGTGGGATCCGGTCCGGCCGGCTACACCGCCGCGCTCTACACCGCCCGCGCCGACCTGCGGCCCCTGGTCTTCGAGGGCTCCCAGTACGGCGGGGCGCTCATGAACACCACCGAGGTCGAGAACTTCCCCGGGTTCCCGGCCGGCATCATGGGCCCCGAGCTCATGGAGAACATCCGCGAGCAGGCCGAGAAGTTCGGCGCCGAGATGGTCACCGATGACGTCACCGAGGTCGACCTCACCGGCCCGATCAAGATCGTCCGGACCCACGACGCGGAGTACACCGCCGACGCGGTCATCCTGGCGATGGGCTCGGCCTACAAGAAGCTGGACCTCCCCGATGAGGACCGCCTCTCCGGCCGCGGCGTCTCGTGGTGCGCAACCTGCGACGGGTTCTTCTTCCGCGACCAGGACATCGTTGTGGTGGGCGGCGGAGACACCGCGATGGAGGAAGCCACCTTCCTGACCCGATTCGCCAAGAGCGTCACGGTCGTCCATCGCCGCGACTCCCTGCGCGCCAGCCGGGTCATGGTCGAGCGGGCGAAGGCCAACCCGAAGATCAGCTTCGCCTGGAACAGCCAGGTCGTCGGCGTGGCCGGGGACAAGACGGTCTCCGGCGTGCGCCTGCGCGACACCGTCGATGGCACCGAGCGCGACCTCGATGTGACGGGGCTCTTCATCGCCATCGGCCATGACCCGCGCAGCGAGCTCGTCCGCGGCCAGGTCCGCCTCGACGAGGAGGGCTACATCACCGTCCACGAGCACTCCACCCGAACCAACCTGCCGGGTGTTTTCGCCGCGGGCGATGTCGTCGACCACACCTACCGCCAGGCCATCACCGCCGCGGCATCCGGGTGCCAGGCGGCGCTGGACGCCGAGCGCTTCCTGGCCGCGCTCAACGAGCAGCCCGCCAGCAGCCTGGCCGAGGCCGTGGCCATGGAGTCGCAGCGCGACTAGGAATACCCCGTACCCGCAGTGGCTTGAGTAACCAGTGCCGCCGGACACTCCGGACGGCGACGAACATAGTGAATCTGAGAGGTCAGTCATGGGCCAGAACACCACCGCTGTCACCGATGCGAGCTTCGCCGTCGACGTGCTCCAGTCCGACCTGCCGGTCCTCGTGGACTTCTGGGCCGAGTGGTGCGGACCGTGCCGCCTCGTCGCCCCCGTCCTGGAGGAGATCGCCGGCGAGCACGGCGCGAAGCTCAAGGTCGTGAAGATCAACATCGACGAGAACCCACAGGTCGCCCGCGACTACCAGATCATGTCCATCCCGAACATGTCCGTGTTCAAGGGCGGCCAGGTCGTCAAGTCGATCATCGGCGCGAAGCCGAAGGCCGCACTGCTCCGCGATCTCGCCGAGTTCATCTAACTAGCTCGGCTCATCGGGAACTGCTGTATCGGCGGGGCCCAGAGGTGCCGCACCAAGCTCATCGGGCCAGGATCTACGCGACCTCCATCGGCGCGGACGATCCTGGCCCGATGCTGTTTCCGGCGCGTGAAGGACCTGCCTGACCTCTGCTGGTGATAGCAGTTGCCCCCGCCGCAAGCGATTTCGTGGCGCACCTGGGCGGTGGTAGACATGAGTGCCGCTACCGTCGTTTCCAGGTGCTCGACCGCCCGCCGCTTTGCTCAGCCCGTGTCAGGAGGAACCGCCGCGATGCAGCTGAGCCTGGGGCAGCGCGGCGGCGCCATCGTCGAGGTTCGGCGGATCCTGGCCATCCTCGGCCTCCTGGACAGCCCCGACCAGCCCGGCAGCGACCCGCACTTCGACGCCGCCACTGAGCTGGCCGTGCGCGAGTTCCAGCAGGGCCGTGGACTGCGCAGCGACGGCGTGGTCGACGCCGAGACGTATCGCGCGCTGGCGGCCGCCCGTTGGCGGCTCGGGGACCGTGTGCTGGTCCACAACGCCACCCAGCCGTTGGTGGGCGATGACGTCGCGGCGCTACAGCGCCAGCTGATCGAGATCGGCTATCTCCAGAGCCGCGCCGACGGCATCTTCGGCCCTTCGACGGAGAATGCGCTGCGCTCGTTCCAGCGCGAATCCGGCATCCGCGCCGACGGCATCTGCGGGCCGGCGACGCTGCGCCAGTTGGCTCTCCTCGCGGGCCGGGTGGTAGGCGGCCGGTCCCAGTTGCTGCGCGAGATGGCTGCCGTCACCGACGCCGGGCCCAGCTTGATCGGCAAGCGCATCGTGCTGGACCCGGGCCACGGCGGCGACGACACCGGGGCCACCGGCAGCGGACTGGTTGAGGCGACGCTGGCGTGGGAGCTCGCTACGCGCCTCGAGGGCCGGCTGACCGCCCTGGGCGTCACCACGTGGCTGACCCGCGGCCCGGGCAATGGCCCGTCCGACGACGAGCGGGCGCAATTCGCCAACTCCCAGGGCGCGGACTTGGTGGTCTCGCTGCACATCGACGCCTCGCCCTCCCCCTTGGCTGAGGGTGTGGCCTGCTTCTACTACGGCGCCGGGGAATCCAGCTCCGCTGCGGGCGAGCGGCTGGCCGACCTCATCCAGCGCGAATTGGTCACGCGCACCGGCTTCACCGACTGCCGGATCCACGGGCGGACCTGGACGCTGCTGCGCCTGACGCAGATGCCGGCCGTCCGGGTCGAGATCGGCTACCTGACGTCGGCCGGCGACCGCGCCCGGCTTCTGGACCCGCACCACCGGGAGTTGATCGTCGAGGCCATGCTGGCCGGCATCCAGCGGCTCTATCTCCCGCCGGAAAGCGACCACCCCACCGGGATGATGCGCATCCCGGCGTCTCTCCGCGCCTAGTCCACCCCAAACTTTTGGCAAGGGTTTGTCGCTGGGCGACAAACTTCGGCCAGCAGTTCGGCCCTACTGGTGGTAGTCGGACAGAAAGTGCCCGATCCGCCCGATCGCATCAGTGAGCACATCGACCTGCGGCAGCGTCACGATCCGGAAGTGATCGGGGTCCGGCCAGTTGAAGCCGGTGCCCTGGACGATGAGGACCTTCTCCGAGCGCAGCAGGTCGTAGGCGAACTGCTGATCGTCCTTGATCCCGAACGCATCCCTATCCAGCTTGGGGAAGAGGTACAGCGCGCCCTCGGGCTTGACGCAGGTGATCCCGGGGATCTTGTCCAGGGCCTCCATCGCCGCGTCGCGCTGGGCCCGGAGGCGCCCACCGGGCAGGATCAGGGACTTGATGCTCTGCCGGCCCCCAAGCGCGGTCTGGATCGCGTGCTGTGCCGGCACATTGGCGCAGAGGCGCATATTGGACAGGATCGTGAGGCCCTCGAGGTAGCTGCCGGCGTCGCGCTTCGGGCCGGTGACCATCAGCCAGCCGGCGCGGAATCCCGCGACGCGGTAGGCCTTGGACAGCCCGTTGAATGTCAGCGTGAAGACGTCAGGCGCCAGGGTGGCCAGCGTGGTGTGGACGGCGTCCTCGTACAGGATCTTGTCGTAGATCTCGTCGGCCATCAGGATCAGATCGTGTCGACGGGCGATGTCGACTATGCGCTCGAGCAGATGCCTCGGGTAGACCGCGCCCGTGGGGTTGTTGGGGTTGATGACGACAATCGCCTTGGTCCGCGGCGTGACCCGGGCCTCGATGTCGTCCGGATCCGGCCACCAGTTCTCGGACTCGTCGCAGAGGTAGTGCACCGCGCGGCCCCCGGCCAATTGCGTGCACGCGGTCCACAGCGGGTAGTCCGGCGCTGGGATCAGTACCTCGTCGCCGTCGTTCAGCAGCGCCTGGAGCGCCATCTGGATCAGCTCGCTGACGCCGTTCCCGAGCCAGACGTCATCGACGGTCGGGGTCTGCAAACCGAGGCTCTGGTAGTGCTGGACGATGGCCGTCCGCGCGGACAGAATGCCCTGCGAGTCCGAGTAGCCCTGCGCAAGCGGCAGGTTCCGGATCATGTCGACGAGGATCTCGTCGGGTGCCTCGAAGCCGAAGGGAGCCGGGTTCCCGATATTGAGCTTGACGATGCGGTGGCCCTCGTCCTCCATCCGCTTGGCCTCCTGGAGCACGGGGCCCCGGATGTCGTAGCAGACGTCGGCGAGCTTCTTCGATTGCATGATTGGCACGTGACTAGCGTGGCACACCTGCCCACGTGGACGACACCGAGTTTCCGGTGCCTGCCCTCCGCACCATCCGCCCCGCGAACCACCGCAGAGAACGAGGACACGATGGAGTTCGCCGAGGCCGTCCGACGACGTCGGATGGTGCGCCGGTTCGCCTCCGATCGTGCTGTGAACCGGACGCAGATCGCTGCGATCCTGGATCTTGCGACTCAGGCCCCATCGGCGGGTTTCAGCCAGGGCTGGCACTTCCTCGTCCTGGACGATGTCGCCTCGCGGGATGCCTTCTGGGTGGCAACCGCCGGCGCGCGACCTCCCGACGCGTGGTTGGACGGCATGCGGACGGCACCCGTCCTGATCATCCCGCTGTCGGACAAGTCCGCTTATCTGCGCCGTTATGCCGCGCCGGACAAGGCGGCGTCGACGTCGGCGACGCCGGCGGCCGGCGATGACCAGGGCCAGTGGCCGTCGCCGTACTGGGACATCGACACCGGGATGGCCTCGGTGATCGCGCTGCTCGCCGCAGTGGATCAGGGCCTGGCCGGCTGCTTCTTCGGTATCCCGGCAGTGCGTCTCCCCGCCGTGCGCACCGTCTTCGCGATACCCGAGCGTCTAACCCCCATTGGCATCATGGCGATTGGATATGAAGCTGACTATGTGCCGAGCAAGCCGGCCCGCTCGCGTAAGCCGCTCGACGACGTCGTGACCTGGGGCGGGTTCAGCTAGCGCCTTGCTGGGACGGCTCGGCTACTGGGACGGCTTGGTGCCCAGCTGGGGCGCCATCAGCGCCACCAGGCGCTCAAGGTCGTTGATCGATCCGAACTCCACGGTGATCTTGCCCTTGCGCTTGCCGATCTCGACTCGGACCCGGGTATCGAAGGCATCGGACAGCTTGTCCGATAGCGCCGAGATGGCCGGAGCGGTGATTCTCGGGGCGGGTCGGCGCACCGCGCGGGCTGGGCCCGCCTTGGCTGCCAGGGCCACCAGCTCCTCGGTGGCTCGGACCGAGAGCCCCTCGGCGACGATGCGGGTGGCAAGGGCATCCTGCGCATCGAGGTCGGGCAGGGCGAGCAAGGCGCGAGCGTGGCCGGCCGACAGCACTCCGGCGGCGACTCGACGCTGCACAGGCAGCGGCAGGTTCAGCAGCCGGATCGTGTTGCTGACCTGGGAGCGGCTGCGACCGATCCGCCCGGCCAGCTCCTCATGGGTGGCGCCGAACTCCTCCAGCAGTTGCTGGTACGCCGCGGCCTCCTCGAGTGGGTTCAGCTGAGCTCGATGCAGGTTCTCCAGGAGGGCGTCGCGCAGCATCGCCGCGTCGTCGGTCTCGCGCACGATCGCCGAGATGCCGGTGAGGCCCACCTCGGTAGCGGCGCGGAGGCGACGCTCGCCCATGACGAGCTCGTAGCGAATCCCCGTTGCGGCCTCGTCCTCAGCGCCGAGCGGGCGCACCACGATAGGTTGGAGAACGCCGAATTCGCGGATCGACGAGGCGAGCTCCTCGAGCGCCTCCTCATCGAAGACCTGGCGCGGCTGCTTGGGGTTCGGGCGAATCGCCGCGATGGGGATCTCGGCGAAGTAGGCGCCGTGAACCGGGGGGAATCCCCCAGCCGAGCGGTGGCCGGCGTCCAGCGCATCGGCGGTGCGCTCCAGATCGGCCAGCGCCCGGCCATCTGCGGCCTCCTTGGGATCCGGCGACTCGTCCTCGATACCGTCCTGCGCCTGGGGGGAGCTCGCCGGGCCCGTGGGGATCAGCGACCCGAGCCCGCGGCCCAGCCCGCCTTTGCGTGCCATCACGATGCTGACCCGTCGTTCGCAGTGACCGCGTGCCGACTGGCGAACTGCTGCGCGGCTTCGACGTAGCGCACCGCACCGCGGGAGCCAGCGTCATAGGTAATCACGGTCTGACCGTATCCGGGCGCCTCCGACACCCGCACACTGCGCGGGATGACGGCATCGAGCACCACATCCCCGAAGTGCGACCGCACCTCGGCCGCCACCTGGTCGGCCAATCGCGTCCGGCTGTCGTACATGGTCAGCAGGACCGAGCCGACCTCGAGCGTGGAGTTGAGATGGGACTTGACCATCTGAACGGTGGTCAGCAATTGGGCCAGACCCTCCAACGCGTAGTACTCGCACTGGATCGGGATCAGCATCTCGTCGGCCGCGACCAGCGCGTTGAGGGTCAGCAAGCCCAGTGATGGCGGGCAATCGATGAGTATGTAGTCCATCTGGTCGGCCAACTCGGCGAAGTTGGAGATGGCCTCGCGCAGCTTGTACTCGCGGCCCTCCTGCATGGCCAACTCGATATCCGCCCCGGCCAGATCGATCGTGGCCGGCACGCACCAGAGACGAGGGGACTCCGAGCTCTGGACGGCGACGTCGTGAATGGCCGCGCCGCCGAGCAGCACGTCATAGGTGCCAGGGGTCCCCACGTGGTGGTCGATGCCCAGCGCCGTGCTGGCGTTGCCCTGCGGGTCCAGATCGATGACGAGCACGCCCAGGCCATGCAGCGCGAGGGCCGCGGCCATATTGACGGTCGTGGTCGTCTTCCCCACCCCGCCCTTCTGGTTGGCGACGGTGACGACGCGGCGATGCGGTGGACGGGGCCAGGTCTCCCCGCGCAGGTTCTTCGCGCGAACGGCTTGCATCGCCTCGCGCTCGATGGGGGACAGGCCTGCATCACTCATGCTTCGTCCTTCCCAGTGCGCTGTGTGGAGCGGGACGCGGTCATTCTCGATGTTTCACGTGAAACAGTGTCTACGGCCAGGTGGCGTCGATGTTTCACGTGAAACACCGGCGAGCGAGAAATCCCTCAACGCGATGTTTCACGTGAAACATGGTCATCGGACTCGCTCCAGGACGACGACTGTCGTAGGCGGGTCGACTACCTGCGAGCCGCAGATCTCGATGCCCTGCACTTTGAGGTGCAGGCCCCTCAATTGCGAGGATGCCCGGGTGATCTCGGCCTGAGCCTGTTCGCCCTTCATCGCCACGAGTCGCCCGCCGACAGCCAGCAGCGGCGCACACCACGTCGCCAATCGCGACAAAGGCGCGACTGCCCGCGCGGTGATCCACCGAGCCGACCCCACCTCGGCGCGGACCGCGGCCTCCTCGGCCCGGCCACGGACAACCCGGACTCGATCGGTCAAATCAAGTATCTGCACCGCCTCACGGAGGAAGTCGGCTCGGCGCTGGAGCGGCTCGACCAGATCTATGCGCAGATCGGCTCGCGAGCAGGCCAACACCAAACCAGGCAGGCCGGCGCCTGATCCCACGTCGACGATGCGCGCGCCCGACGGCAGGAGCTCGCCTAATACTGCGCAATTGAGCAGGTGGCGATCCCAGAGCCTCGGGGCCTCGCGCGGCCCGATCAACCCCCGCACAACTGCCTCGTCGGCGAGAAGCCGAGCCAGCCGCATCACCAGCGGCAACTGCGCCCCGAAGTAGCTGACCGCCGCCGTGGAAGGCGCCGGGGCCGTGCGCTCCGGCTCGCCCCCGTCCGCCAGCGGCATCAGTCGTCGAGCAGGACGAGCACGCGGCGGTTGGGCTCCTCGCCCTCGGACTCGCTGCGGACACCGGCTATGGCGCCGATCGCATCGTGCACGACCTTGCGCTCGAACGGGTTCATCGGGGCCAGCCGGGCCGGCTCCTTGTCCGCGAGAACCGAGGCCGCGGTCGAAGCCGCGAGGTCCTGAAGATCGGTGCGGCGCTGGGCCCGGAAATTGCTGATGTCCAGCATCAGGCGGCTGCGATTTCCGGTCTTCTGCTGCACCGCGAGGCGGGTCAGCTCCTGCAGGGCCTCGAGGGTCGAGCCATCCGCGCCCACCAGTGCGAGGAGATCGGACCCGACGATCGCCACGACCGCGCGGTCGTTCTCGACATCGAGGTCGATATCGCCGTCATAGTCGACGATATCCAGCAGTCGCTCCAGGTAGTCGGCGGCGATATCGCCCTCGCGGACCAGCAACCCGCCCGAGGTGTCCTCGTTGTCGTCCTCATCGGTGTCGTTCGCGTCGGCGTCGAGCTCAGCCGGCTCATCCAGCTCCACTGCCGTATCGGCCGGGGCGTCGTCAGCCGTGATGTCGGGGTTCTCGGACTCGCTCATCGTTCGGTTCCTCTCTGCCGTGCGCCAGAAGGCGACGGTTCCTTGAGTCGCAGGTGCGTCCGCGTATGGGCCGGCAACGGAGCGGTCTAGAAGGTCATACAGGATCAGCGGCGCTTCTTGGCCTTCGATGAGCCGGCCGGGCGTCCGCTGGGGCGATTGGCCGCGGGGCGATTCGGACGGGCTCCGGGCCTCGGAGCGCCGGGACGGGGTGCCGGTGATCCGGTTCCGTCCTCGGCCTTCGTCAGACCGACCGTGGCCTCGGCGGCGTCAGCGGGCTTAGCGCCTCGGGTCGGGCGCGCGCCGGGCTTGGGGGCCAGGGTCCTACCCCGCTCGCCAACAGCAGCGGTGGCCTCGACCGGTGTATTGGGGTGCACGCGGTTGATGTAGAGCTGCTGGAGCATCGTCCAGTTGTTGCTGGTGAACCAGTACAGCAGCACACCCAGCGGGAAGATGAAGCCTGACGCGAAGGTGAAGATTGGGATGATGTAGAGCATCAGCTTCTGGATCATCGCGGCCTGGCCGGTAGGCACCGTGGTTGCGCGGGCCATGGAGAGCCGCTGCGTCATGTGCGTGGCCAGCGCGGAGATCGCCGTGAGGATCAGCAGCACGACCCGGGTCGGGGTGACCTCGCCGCCCAGTTGCCGGATGAGCTCGGCCGAGTTGTGGAACGAGGCCACCATCGGGACGCCGAAGAGCTTGGCATCCACCACGCTGT
>JAOPVO010000126.1 GCA_025966155.1 Pseudonocardiales bacterium | reverse complement strand
CCGCAGCACCTCGGCCGTGCCCTCGGTCGCCAGCACCTCGAAGCCGAGGTCCTCGAGCCGCTTGACCGGGAAGATCATCGAGCGCTTGTCGCGGTTGGCGACGCTGACGAAGACCTTGCCGCCCGTGGGCAGCGCGCCGTAGGCCGCCGTCTGGCTCTTGGCGAAGGCGGTGCCGAAGACCTGGTCGATGCCCATGACCTCGCCGGTCGACTTCATCTCCGGCCCGAGCACGGTGTCGACGCCGCGGAAGCGGCCGAAGGGCAGCACGGCCTCCTTGACCGAGATGGGGGCGTGGTGCGGGGTGTCGGCGCCGTCGCCGGTCGCGGGCAGGATCCCCTCGACGCGCAGCTCGGCGATGGTCGTGCCGAGCATGACGCGGGCCGCGGCCTTGGCGAGCTGGACCGCTGTCGCCTTGCTGACGAACGGCACGGTGCGGCTGGCCCGCGGGTTGGCCTCGAGGACGTAGAGGACGTCGGAGCTGAGAGCGAACTGGATGTTCAGCAGTCCACGCACCCCGACCCCGCGTGCGATGGCCTCGGTGGCCTCGCGGATCCGCAGGATCTCGGCGGCCCCGAGCGTGATCGGCGGCAGCGCGCACGAGGAGTCGCCGGAGTGGATGCCGGCCTCCTCGATGTGCTCCATGACCCCGCCGAGGTAGAGCTCCTCGCCGTCGAACAGCGCATCGACATCGATCTCGACGGCGTCGTCCAGGAACCGGTCGACCAGCACCGGGCGGGTCGGGGAGATCTCGGTGGCGCGGCTGATGTACGAGGACAGGTTCTCCTCGTTGTAGACGATCTCCATGCCCCGCCCGCCCAGGACGTAGGACGGGCGGACCAGCACCGGGTAGCCGATCTCGTCGGCCACCGCCTTGGCCTGCGGGAACGACGTCGCGAGCCCGAACTTCGGGGCCGGCAGGCCGGCGATCCGCAGGACCTCGCCGAAGGCGCCCCGGTCCTCGGCCAGGTCGATGGCCTCGGGCGGGGTGCCGAGCACGGGCACGCCCGCGTCCTTGAGCCGCTGCGCCAGGCCCAGCGGCGTCTGGCCGCCCAGGGTGCAGATGACCCCGAGCACCTCGCCGCTGGCGCGCTCGGCGTCGACGACCTCGAGCACGTCCTCGAATGTCAGCGGCTCGAAGTACAGCCGATCCGCGGTGTCGTAGTCGGTCGAGACGGTCTCGGGGTTGCAGTTGATCATGATCGTCTCGTAGCCGCGGCCGCCGTTGTCCGGCGCCGCGCGCAAAGCCATGACGGCGTGCACGCAGGAGTAGTCGAACTCGATGCCCTGCCCGATCCGGTTCGGCCCCGAGCCCAGGATGATCACCTTGGGCAGGTCGGGCTGGGCCGCGACCTCCGTCTCCTCGTCGTAGCAGGAGTAGTGGTACGGCGTGCTGGCGGCGAACTCCGCCGCGCAGGTGTCCACGGCCTTGAACACCGGGCGGATGCCGGTGCGCAGCCGCAGCGCGCGCACGCCATCCTCGCCGGCGAGCTCGGGGCGGAGCGCGGCGATCTGGCGGTCGGACAGCCCATTGCGCTTGGCGGTGCGCAGCAGCGCGGGCAGCAGCACAGGGGCGGACACGATCTGGTCGCGCAGCTCGACGAGCGACAGGATCTGATCGACGAACCACGGGTCGATGCCGCTGATGGCCGCGACGTCGGCAACGCCCGCGCCCATCCGCAGCGCCTGCTCGAGGGCATACAGGCGGCCGTCGGTCGGGAACCCCGCGACCTCCATGACCTCGTCGAGGGTTCCGGGGATGTCGGGCTTGGTCCAGAAGCCGGACTCCTTGGTCTCCATCGACCGCATGGCCTTGCCCAGCGCCTCGGTGAAGCTGCGCCCGATCGACATCGCCTCGCCGACGCTCTTCATATGCGTAGTCAGCTTAGGATCCGCGCCGGGGAACTTCTCGAAGGCGAAGCGCGGGATCTTCACGACGACGTAGTCCAGCGTCGGCTCGAACGACGCCGGGGTCTTGAGCGTGATGTCGTTGGGGATCTCGTCGAGGGTGTAGCCGACGGCGAGCTTGGCCGCGATCTTGGCGATCGGGAAACCGGTGGCCTTGGAGGCCAGCGCCGACGAGCGCGACACGCGCGGGTTCATCTCGATGACGATCATGCGGCCCGACACCGGGTCGATAGCGAACTGGATATTGCAGCCGCCGGTCTCGACGCCCACGGCGCGCAGCACGGCGATGCCGATGTCGCGCATGTGCTGGTACTCGCGGTCGGTCAGCGTCATGGCCGGCGCAACGGTGATGGAGTCGCCGGTATGCACGCCCATCGGGTCGATGTTCTCGATCGAGCAGATGACGACCACGTTGTCCTTGCGGTCGCGCATGAGCTCGAGCTCGTACTCCTTCCAGCCGAAGACGCTCTCCTCGACCAGGACCTCGTGCACCGGGCTCGCGGCCAGGCCGCGGGCCGCCATCACGCGGACCTCGTCGGCGCTGTTGGCCAGGCCCGAGCCCAGCCCGCCCATCGTGAAGCTGGGGCGGATCACGACCTTGTCGCCCACGGTGGCCGCGAACTCCACGGCCTCCTCGAGGGTGTGGCAGACGATCGAGAGGGGCACGTCGCCGCCGATATCGCGCACGATGTCCTTGAATCGCTGGCGATCCTCGCCGCGCTGGATGGCCTCGAAGTCCGCGCCGATGAGCTCGACGTCGTACTTCTCCAGGATCCCGCGATCGTGCAGGGCGATCGCCAGGTTCAGCGCGGTCTGCCCGCCTAGGGTCGGCAGGATGGCGTCCGGCCGCTCGAGGGCGATGACCCGCTCGACGAACTCCGGCGTCAGCGGCTCGATGTACGTGGCATCGGCGAACTCGGGGTCGGTCATGATCGTGGCCGGGTTGGAGTTGACCAGGCTGACCCGGAAGCCCTCCTCGCGCAGCACGCGGCACGCCTGCGTCCCGGAGTAGTCGAACTCGCAGGCCTGGCCGATGACGATCGGGCCGGACCCGATGACCAGGATGTGCGAGATATCAGTGCGCTTGGGCATCAGGCGGCCGGTCCTTCCAGAAGCTCGAC
>JAOPVO010000107.1 GCA_025966155.1 Pseudonocardiales bacterium | reverse complement strand
GGTGGTCCAGGCGTGCGGCCACTTGGTGGCCGCCACCTGCGATAGCACGGCTGCGTAGGTGGCGAAGGACACGTTAAGCCAGAGGTCGTTCCACCATTGCATGGTCACGAGGTCGCCGAACCACATGTGGGCCATCTCGTGCAGGATCGTCTCGGCGCGGCGCTCGTAGCGCGCGTCGGTCACCTTGCTGCGGAAGACATAGTCCTCGCGGAAGGTGACGGCGCCGGCGTTCTCCATCGCGCCCGCGTTGAACTCCGGGACGAAGAGCTGGTCGTACTTGCCGAATGCATAGCGGACCTTGAAGTTCTCGTGGTACCAGTCGAAGCCCTGCTTGGTGATGGTGAAGAGCTCCTCGGCGTCGAGGTGCTCGGCCAGGGAGTTCCGGCAGAACAGGCCGAGGTCGATGCCGTCGTGGTGATCGCGGACCTCGTGATACGGCCCGGCCACCAGCGCGATGAGGTAGGTCGAGAGCTTCGCCGTGGTGACGAAGCTTGTGACCTTCGCGCCGGAGTCGGTCTCGGTGACGTGGTCGATCGCCCCGTTGGTGACGACCTTCCAGTGCCCCGGCGCGGTGACGCGGATGGCGAAGGTCGCCTTGAGGTCGGGCTGGTCGAAGCAGGCGAACATCCGCTTGGCGTCGGCCGTCTCGAACTGCGAGTACAGGTACACCTCCTGATCCACCGGGTCCACGAAGCGGTGCAGACCCTCGCCCGTGTTGGTGTACGTGCACGCGGCGTCGACGACCAGGACGTTCTCGCCCGCCAGGTTGTGCAGCTGGATCCCGCCGTCGGTCGAGTAGTCCTCGACGCTGACCTCGGCGCCGTTGAGGGTGACCTCGAAGAAGCCCTCGGCGATCAGGTCGATGAAGGTGGACGCGCCCGGCTCGGAGGCAGTGAAGGTCAGCGTCGTGCGCGAGCGGAACGTCTCCGCGCTGGGCGCCCCGGACTCGTCGGTGAGGTCCAACTCGATGTCGTAGGTCTCCAGTGACAGCAGCGCCGCCCGGCGCTGCGCGTCGACCTGGGTGAGATTCGGTACGGCAACCATTGCTGCTCCTGACGCCTGCGGATATGGCCTATTTCGTCGATCCTTCCACGGGCAAACGGGGCTACTGTCGCCGCTATGCAGACCTCTGATGCCGCGCGCCAGGTCACTCACGTCGACTTCTATTTCGATCCGCTGTGCCCCTTCGCCTGGGTCACTTCGCGCTGGATCCTCGAGGTGCAGAAGCACCGCCCGATCAGCATCGATTGGGGGGTCATGTCGCTGTCGATCCTCAATGAGAACAACGAGATGACCGATGAGCGGCGGGCGGCGCTCACCAAGGGCCTGGGCCCCGTGCGCGTCTGCATCGCCGCCGAGCAGGCACATGGGAAGAAGGTGCTCGAGGCGCTCTACACCGCACTTGGGCGCCGCCGGCACGACGACAAGCGCCCGTTCGATCGGGACGTCATCGTCGAGTCGCTCGAGGAGGCCGGCCTGCCGGTCGAGCTCGCCGACGCCGCGGACTCCACCGAGTACGACGACGAGCTGCACGCCTCGCACCACCGCGGCATGGACCCGGTCGGCATGGACGTCGGCACGCCGACGCTGCATGTGGACGGTGTCGCGTTCTTCGGCCCGGTGCTGTCGCGGATCCCGCGCGGCGACGACGCAGTCCGCGTCTGGGACGGCGCGCGGCTGCTCGCCAGCTATCCGTACTTCTTCGAGATGAAGCGCACCCGGACCGAGTCGCCGCGATTCGACTGAGAGCGCCCGCAGTGCGGACGGCGCCGGTGGCTGCGGCCATTTGCGCCGTCCTGCTTGCGTTCCTGGCCTTGGCGGCGGCCATCGACGGCGGCTCGATCCTGCTGCACGTCGACCGGCCGGTGCAGCTCTGGATGCTCGGCCATCGATGGGACTGGCTCCAATCCGCCGCCCGTGCCGCCACCGAGCTGGGCGCGCCGGCGCCGGCATTCGCGCTGGGGCTGGCGCTCACTGCGCTCACCTGGCGGCGCAGCTCAGCGACCGGATTCGCGATCCTGGTGCTGACCCTGGCGCGGCCCCTGGCCAGCAGCGGGCTCAAGGTGCTCGTCGACCGCGATCGGCCGTCGGTCGGAACCCTCGTCGCGACCTCGGGCCAGTCGTTCCCGAGCGGACACACCTTGGCCGCCGCCATCCTGTTCGGCTCGGTAACCCTCGCGGCCTCCGCCTGGGAGATACGGGGCCGGGCGATCATCGCGGTCGGCTGTGTCGCCGCGGTTGCGCTGGTAGGGGCGACCCGGGTGTACCTCGGCGTGCACTGGCTCAGCGATGTGGTCGGCGGCGCCCTGCTGGGCGGGCTGCTGCTGGCGGTCGTCCGGATCCTGCTGGCGCGCGGCAGCTTCGACGCCGTGCGCGCCCGCCGCCGCTCGCTAACCTGAGGAGCATGGCTACTTCCCCCATGCGCACACTCGCGATCGTCGGCGCCGGTGCCTGAGGGGCACGCGCTGCATCGGCTGGCCAATCAGCAGACGGCTCAGTTCGCGGGCCGACCGGTGCGGGTCAGCAGCCCCCAGGGCCGCTTCGCCGAGTCGGCCGCTCGCCTGGACGGGCGCAACCTGCTGCGGGTCGAGGCCCACGGCAAGCACCTCTTCCAGGTCTTCGACCCCCGCGACGCGATCGTCCACATCCACCTCGGGCTCTACGGCAAGGTCGCGGCCGGCACCGGCGCGCCGCCCGAGGCCAAGGGCGCGCTGCGACTGCGGCTGATCGGGCCCGGCGCCGACGGGGAGGGCCAATGGGCGGACCTGCGCGGGGCGACCGCCTGCGACCTGATCACCGGCCCGGAGCGCGCGGCCATCCTCGACCGGCTCGGGCCCGACCCGCTGCGGCGCGGCGGCGGTACCGCGGTCGACGGCGCCATCGCGGGCGCGCGGATCGCCCGGAGCCGGGTTGCGATCGGCGCGCTGCTGATGGACCAAACCGTGCTGGCCGGCGTGGGCAACGTCTACCGGGCCGAGCTGCTGTTCCGCCATCGCGTCGACCCGCTGCTGCCCGGGAAGCTGCTTCCGCCGGAGGTGTGGGAGGCGATGTGGGCCGACCTGGTGGTGCTCATGCGCGCCGGCGTGCGGGCCGGGCGGATCGTGACGACCGAGCGCGCCCACCGCGACCGCCGCACGGGGCCGCCTCGGGCGCTGGATCGGACCTACGTCTACCGCCGAACCGGCCTGCCTTGCCGCATCTGCGGCACGGAGATCGCGACGGCGCCCATGGTCGGGCGGAACCTGTTCTGGTGCCCAGGCTGCCAGCACCCGGGCGCCGCCGACGGCCTGCGATGATGGGCCGATGCGCGTCTACCTGGGCAGCGACCATGCCGGCTTCGAGCTCAAGGGCGCGATCGCCGCGCACCTGACCGCGCTGGGCCACGAGGCGGTCGACTGCGGCCCGCACGAGTACGACGCCGAGGACGACTACCCGCCGTTCTGCTTCGCCGCAGCGGAGCGCACCGTCGCGGACCCCGGCAGCCTCGGGGTGGTCATCGGGGGATCAGGCAACGGGGAGCAGATCGCCGCGAACAAGGTCGTCGGCGTGCGCTGCGCGCTGGCGTGGAGCGTTGAGACCGCGACGCTGGGGCGCGAGCACAACAACGCGAACCTGATGTCGGTCGGCGCGCGGATGCACACCACCGACGAGGCGCTGAGCTTTGTCGAGGCGTTCCTGGCCACGCCGTTCTCCGAGGGGGCACGGCACATCCGCCGGATCGGCCTGCTCACCGACTACGAGGCGCAGCGCTAGACGCCCGAGCCGGAGGGGCGCTTGCGGCGTCCCCGCCTGGGCGGTGCGTCGCCGGTCGCCGCCGCATTCTGCCGAGCCGCGTTCTGCTTGGCCGTCGACTGAGTGCCCGACGCCTGATTCAGCGCGTTCGGGCTCAGGCCCTGTGGATCGCGCCGCACGATGACCACGGATCGCTCGGCCTCGGCCAGGTCCGCAGCGGTTGGGCGATCGACGTCGCGCGCCCGAAGCGCGCCGCTGAGCCCGACCTTCGACGGGCCACTGCCGGCGAGGTCGCGCCACTGGGCGTCGCCGCTCTCGTCGCGGCCGAATGCGGGTCGGACCCGCCGCGCCGGCGCCTTGGCCGGCGCCTTCGCACGGACGGCGGGCGGGGCCTGCACGGGCTCGGCCACCGGCGGCAGAGCCTGCGCGCCTCGCGGGTCCTTGCCTGCGGCGGTCCGCGCGCTGTGCCGCGCCTTGGTGCGAACGCGCGGCGGCGCCGTGTCCGCCGGTGCTGCAGCTGCCGGTGCTGTGTGCACCGCGTCGGGACGCTCGGCCGGCTCCGCACGCTCGGCCGGCTCCGCACGTTCAACCGGCTCCGCACGTTCAACCGGCTGCGCACGCTCGGCCGGCG
>JAOPVO010000106.1 GCA_025966155.1 Pseudonocardiales bacterium | reverse complement strand
GCGCCCGGCGAGGTCGTCGCCAACGCGCCCGACCATCGTCGCGCGCGCCCCGACGGCCGCGAGCCAGCACGCGGTGTTGGCCGCCGACCCGCCGGGGGACAGCACGATGCGCGCGGGCGTATCGGATCCGTGGGCCAGCGGGCCGGGCAGTCGAGCGTGGACATCGACCATCACATCGCCGATGCAGACGATGCGGACGGATTTCGTCGCAATCTGCTCGACGCGGGCGGTCATCCCGCCAGCGCGTCCGCGACGGCGATCTGCGCGGCGAGCCGGGCGTTGCTCAGCACCAGCGCCACATTGGCCGTCAGCGACGCCCCGTGCGTCTCGCGGTGGAAAAAGTCGAGCAGGAACGGCGTGACGTCCTTGCCCCGCACCCCGCCCGCCGCGCAGGCGGCCAGCCCGGCCTCTAGGGTCCGCTGGTGCAGTTCGATATCCAGCTGATCGGCCAGGTCGATGGGGTTCGCGATGATCAGCCCGTACTGGTCGAGGCCGAGCTCGCGCCGCGCGCCCAGCACCGCGGCCACATCCTCCGGCGACTCCACCCTCCAGTCCAGGGTGTGCCCGGAGTCGGCGAGATAGAAGCCGGGGAAGGCGCTGGTGCGGTAGCCGAGGACGGCGATATTCAGCGTCTCCAGCCGCTCGAGGGTGGCCGGCACATCCAGGATCGACTTCACGCCCGCGCAGACGACGGCGATCGGGGTCCGCGAGAGCGTGGTGAGGTCGGCCGACTCGTCCCACGAGTCGCGGGCCTCGCGATGCACCCCGCCGAGGCCGCCGGTGGCGAAGACCCCGATGCCGGCGCGGGCGGCGAGGAACGCAGTCGATGCGACGGTGGTCGCGCCCATCCCGCCCCGGCCGATGACGGTGGCCAGATCGCGCACGCTGACCTTGTGGACCTCATCGGATGATGCGACCCGCTCCAGCGCGGCGTCGTCCAGGCCGATGCAGGCCACCCCGTCGACCACCGCCACGGTCGCGGGCTCGGCGCCGCCATCGCGCACCGCCTGCTCGATCTCCCGCGCGATGCGCAGGTTGTCCGGGCGCGGCAGCCCGTGGCTGATGATCGTGCTCTCCAGCGCCACGACCGGGCGCCCGTCGGCCAGGGCAGCGGCAACGGCGGGCGCGATACGCACGCGCGGCTCAGACATCGGGGGAGGAGTCACGGAAGCCATGCCTTGATCCTCCCAGGATCGGCGCTGCCGCCGGCCCGTGACGCGCGTCTAGGGGACGTAGTCGAAGGCGTCGGGGTCCGGGCCCGTGCGCTGGGCGCGGTTCAGCGCCGACACGGCGGCCATCTCGTCGGGCGTCAACGGTGATCGTCGGGTCGTCCAGCACGGCCCCCTGGGCGATCGGCGACCACGCCTCGGTCGCGATCCCATGCGATTCGCCGAATGCGCGCAACGCGTCCTGCGTCAGGTACGGATGGGCCTCGATCTGGTTCACGGCCGGGACGACGTCCGTCTCGTCGAGCAGTCGTCGGAGGTGCGCCTCCTGGAAGTTCGAGACGCCGATGGATCGGGCGAGGCCGTCGGCCAGCGCGGCCTCCATAGCGCGCCATGCTTCGACGTAGTCGCGCACCGTGGGCAGCGGCCAGTGGATGAGGAACAGATCGGCTTGCTCGAGCCCAAGAGCAGTGTTGCTGGCGCGCATCGAGGCGAGGATCTCGTCCTGCGACTGACGGTTGTTGTTGACCTTGGTCGTGACGAACACGGCGTCCCGCTCGAGCCCGCTGTGGGCGATGGCCTCGCCCACCTGCTTCTCATCGACACGGCCCAGATGTACGGCAATGTGACGCCGGCCGGCGGGCCTCTACCCCCGATACGGGGGGCGAGACCGGCGGGTGGGGCGGCTCACCCGCTGATCGGCATTACCAGCCGCGGGCGCGCCATTCCCCCAGGCCCGCGCGCTGCTCGCCGAGCGTGCTGTCGTCGCCGTGCCCTGGGTAGAACCAGGTGTCGTCGCTCAGCTCGCCGAAGATGCGGGTCTCGACGTCGTCCAGCAGCGAGGTGAAGGCCTCGGGCGTCATCGTCTTGCCGACCCCGCCCGGGAACAGCGAGTCTCCGGTGAAGAGGTGGCCATGGCCCTGCGGGTCGCGGTACAGCAAGGCGACCGACCCGGGCGTGTGCCCGCGCAGGTGGATGACCTCGAGCTCGCTGTCGCCGAGCGCAATGCGGTCGCCGTGCTCGAGGGAGCGGTCGACGGGGACGGGAAGGGCCGCGGCATCCAGCGTCCCGGCCGCGGTCGTGGCGTGGGTGGCCTCGACCAGCTCGGCCAGCGCGCCGACATGATCGAAGTGCTGGTGGGTCGTGACGATCGTCTGGATCCCGGTGCGGTCGCCGGCGCCCGCGGTGTCCTCGAGGGAGATGTCGGCGTCCAAGTCGACCCGGGTCAGCGCCAGCAGGTTCTCGGGCTCCGCGGCGGCGTCGATCAGCAGGCCCGCTCCGGTGGCGACATCGCGCAGCAGGTAGGCGTTGTTCGACATCTTCCCGACGGCGAGCTTGGCGATGGTCAGCCCGGGCAGCCGACGGACGTCTGCTGGCCCCCCGACATGGACGGCCCCGGTGTAGCTCGGCTCGGACACGGAATCTCCTCTGCGGTGGGCGGTAATCGCGCCTAGGTTATGCGCCGTGGAGATTCCGCCGCTGTCCGGCACGTCGGTGCATGCGCTGGAATCCAGCGCCGTCGGCGAGCAGTACCGGATCTTCCTGGGCGAGTGCGGCCTCGGGGCCCGTCCCGCGTCGGTGCTGTACCTGCTCGACGCGAACGGCTACTTCGGCGCGGCCGTGGACGCGATCCGCAGCATGCAGCTGTCGGCCCACCTGCCGCCGATGATCGTTGTGGGCGTCGGCTACCCGGTCGGCATCCTGGCCGAGACCATCGTGCAGCGGACCCGCGATCTCACCCCCACGGTCGATGCGGGGTTCGGCGAGCTGTTCCCGGCGCAATCGGCGATGGGCGGGGCGCCGGCGTTCCTGCGATTCCTCATCGACGAGCTGCAGCCGTGGGTGGCCCGCCGATATGACCTTGCGACCGGCGGGTCGATGCTGTTCGGGCATTCCCTCGGCGGGCTGTTCGCCACGTACGCGCTGCTGCGCGAGCCGGAGGCGTTCGACCGGTTCGGGATCGCCAGCCCTTCGTACTGGTGGGGCCACGGCGCGATCGCCGGCATCGAGCGGGCCACCGCCGCCGAGCGCAGCGACCTCCCGGCGTCGGTCTACCTCGGCATCGGCGAGCACGAGACCCACGAGGGACGGCAGCGCGAGGCCAGCCGACTGCCGCCCACGGAGGCGGCGCTGGCCGCGGTGCGGCACATCGACATGGTCGGCGATCTCCAGGAGTTCGCGCGGACGCTCCGCGGCCGCGGCTACCCGGGGCTCGTCCTGCACGAGCAGGTGCTGGCGGGGGAGTTCCACATCACCGTCGGGCCATTGGCGCTGTCCCGCGCGCTGCGCACGCTCTACGGGGCGCCGCTCTAGCAACCCGGCAGCCCGCACGTTGTCGGTCCCGTTCACTACTCTCGGGTGGCGGGCACGACGCTGTGTCTCGACCCGGACCACCAAGCCGAGAGAAGCCTGTGTCTGATCGTCTTATCGTTCGCGGCGCCCGCGAACACAACCTCAAGGACGTCTCGCTCGATCTGCCGCGCGATGCCCTGATCGTCTTCACCGGGCTGTCGGGCTCGGGCAAGTCGAGCCTTGCGTTCGACACGATCTTCGCGGAGGGCCAGCGCCGCTACGTCGAGTCGCTCTCGGCCTACGCCCGCCAGTTCCTCGGCCAGATGGACAAGCCCGATGTCGACTTCATCGAGGGCCTGTCGCCCGCGGTGTCGATCGATCAGAAGTCGACGTCGCGCAACCCGCGCTCCACGGTCGGCACCATCACCGAGGTCTACGACTACTTGCGGCTGCTGTACGCGCGCATCGGGCGACCGCACTGCCCGATCTGCGGCGAGCCGATCAGCAAGCAGACCCCGCAGCAGATCGTCGACCGGATTCTCGAGCTGAGCGAGGGCACCCGGTTCCAGGTCCTCGCGCCGGTGGCGCGCGAGCGCAAGGGCGAGTTCGTCGATGTGTTCGCCGATCTGCAGAGCAAGGGCTACTCCCGGGCGCGGGTGGACGGCACCGTCTACGCGCTGACCGAGGTGCCCAAGCTCAAGAAGCAGGAGAAGCACACGATCGAGGTCGTCGTCGATCGACTGGCGGTGCGCGCCAGCAGCAAGCAGCGCATCACCGACTCGATCGAGACCGCGCTCGGGTTGGCCGAGGGCATCGTCATCCTCGATTTCGTCGACCTCCCCGAGGGCGATAAGCAGCGCGAGCGCCGGTACTCCGAGCGGCTCGCCTGCCCGAACGACCACCCGCTGGCCATCGACGACCTCGAGCCGCGCTCGTTCTCCTTCAACTCCCCCTTCGGCGCCTGCCCGACGTGCACCGGGCTGGGCGTGCGCAAGGAGGTCGATCCGGAGCTGATCGTCCCGGACGGGGACCGGACGCTGCGCGAGGGCGCCATTGCCGCCTGGTCGACGCAGACCACCGGGGAGTACTTCCTGCGCCTGCTGCAGGGCGTCGCCGACGCCGAGGGCTTCGACCTGGACACGCCCTGGGATCGGCTGACCGCCCGCGCCCAGAAGATCGTGATGCACGGCACCGGCGATCAGGTGCACATCAAGTACCGCAACCGGTATGGGCGCGAGCGCTCGTACTACACCGGCTACGAGGGCGCGGTCCCGTGGGTCGAGCGCCGGCACGCCGAGACCGACAGCGACAGCGCGCGCGAGCGGTACGAGGGCTATATGCGCGAGGTGCCCTGCCCGGCCTGCGGCGGGACGCGGCTCAAGCCCGAGATCCTGGCTGTCACCCTCGGCGGCAAGTCCATCGCCGAGGTCTGCGCGCTGTCCATCGGGGATTCCGCCGCCTTCCTCCGCGAGATGGTGCTCAGCGAGCGCGATGCGACGATCGCCGAGCGCGTCCTCAAGGAGGTCTACGCCCGGCTGGGCTTCCTGGTCGACGTCGGCCTGCACTACCTGTCCCTGGACCGCGCCTCGGCCACGCTGGCCGGCGGCGAGGCGCAGCGGATCCGGCTCGCCACCCAGATCGGGTCCGGGCTGGTCGGGGTGCTCTATGTGCTCGACGAGCCGTCGATCGGCCTGCACCAGCGGGACAACCACCGGCTGATCGAGACCCTCGTGCGGCTGCGCGACCTCGGCAACACCCTGATCGTCGTCGAGCATGACGAGGACACCATCCGCGCCGCCGACTGGGTCGTCGACATAGGCCCGCTCGCCGGGGAGCACGGCGGGCGCGTGGTGTCCTCCGGCCCGCTGGCGAAGCTGCTCAAGAGCAAGGAGTCGCTCACCGGCGCCTACCTCTCGGGGCGGCGCTCCATCCCCGTCCCGGCGACCCGCAGGCCGCTGGAGAAGGGCCGCGAGGTCATCGTCGAGGGCGCCCGCGAGCACAACCTGCGCGATGTCAGCGTCGCCTTCCCCCTGGGCTGCTTCGTGGCGGTCACCGGGGTGTCCGGGTCGGGCAAGTCGACGCTGGTCAACGACATCCTGTACTCGGTGCTCGCCAACAAGCTCAATGGCGCCAAGATCCCGCCCGGGCGGCACAAGCGGGTCCGCGGCCTGGAGAACCTCGACAAGGTGGTGCATGTCGACCAGGGCCCGATCGGGCGCACCCCGCGATCCAATCCGGCTACCTACACCGGTGTGTTCGATCACGTCCGGAAGCTGTTCGCCGAGACGACCGAGGCGAAGATCCGCGGGTACCTGCAGGGCCGGTTCTCCTTCAACGTCAAGGGCGGGCGCTGCGAGGCGTGCGCCGGCGACGGCACGATCAAGATCGAGATGAACTTCCTGCCCGACGTCTATGTCCCGTGCGAGGTCTGCAAGGGCGCGCGCTACAACCGCGAGACCCTCGAGGTCCACTTCAAGGGCAAGACGATCTCCGAGGTCTTGGAGATGCCGATCGAGGAGGGCGCGGAGTTCTTCGCCGCCGTCCCGGCGATCGCCCGCCACCTCAACACCCTCGTCGATGTGGGCCTGGGCTACGTCCGGCTGGGCCAGCCCGCGCCGACCCTCTCCGGTGGCGAGGCACAGCGGGTCAAGCTGGCGGCCGAGCTGCAGAAGCGGTCGGTCGGGCGGACCATCTACGTCCTGGACGAGCCGACCACCGGCCTGCACTTCGAGGACGTCAGCAAACTGCTCGGCGTCCTGCACTCCCTCGTCGACAAGGGCAACTCGGTGATCGTCATCGAGCACAACCTCGACGTCATCAAGACGGCCGACTGGGTGATCGACATGGGCCCCGAGGGTGGCTCCGGCGGTGGACTGGTGCTGGCCGAAGGCACCCCCGAGGACATCGCCCAGGTGCGGGGGTCGCACACCGGCCAGTTCCTGCGGCCGCTGCTCGGTCTGCCCGCGGGAGCGCCTACAGGTCGCCGCGCAGCTCGTTGATCGTCAGGACCGGGGCCCCGGCGAGGTAGGACGCCAGGCCGGGAACGGCCTTACCCTCGCCCGCCCGCCAGGCGCGGTACGCGGTGTCGTCCTCGATGCTGGCCCAACGCTCGACCGCGGTCACCTTGGTGGTGTCCTTGGTGTCCTGAACGACCTCGACGCCCTCGCAGCCGGGGCGCTTGCGGGTGTCGTTGAGGACGTTGCTCAGCTCGGCCAGGGCCTCGTCGAGAACCTCGGCCTTGAAGTGGAACGTCAGCAGGGAAATCACAGTCACGGGCTGCTCCTTTGCAGGGGGGTGATGACGGCAACCTAGCGGGGCGGGCCACCGCGGTGGGCACGGCCCCGCCCGGTGCCGCGCGCGGGCCGCCCAGCGCCCGTCAACGTACGACGGCGAGCGTGGCCATCCGGCTCTCGAGAGCGCCCAATGGCGTCGCTGCATGAGCGGTCCACACCGAGTAGCCAGTCGCACCGTTGAGGATGTGGACCTCGGTCTGTCCGGATCCGGTACCGCTGAGCTGGGTCATGACCAGATCCGCTGCTGTGCCGTTCGTGCCGGTGACGCTGAACTGAAATGCCGGGCCGGGTGTCTGCCAGATCGGCAGCGCCGTGTGGCGCGAGAACTGGGTGTAGCCCGAACCGCGGGTGAGAGTGTGGAGCTCGGTGCGCCCGCTCCCCGTAGCCGTGCGGAGGATCGCGGTGAGGTCGCCGCCGGAGCTGTCCGCGACGAGGTAGGTGGCGGAGTCCGGCGCAGTGGGCGCTAGAGGGGTAGCGGAGTGCACGAACCATTCCTGGAAATTGCTTGCTGCGCTCAGGGCATGGACTTCGACTTGCCCGCTCCCCGTGCCCTCGGTGTTCACGAGGTAGAGGTCTGGCCGGCTGCCGGCCACAGACGCAGCAAGCTGGAGCTGCCATGAATCCACCGCCTGGATCGAGATGGGCAGCACGATGTGCGCAACCCAGTCCTGGTAGTCGCTCGCCTCGGACAGCACATGCAATTCGGCCAAGCCGGTCTGGGTGTTCGCCAGGTGCAGTGCGAAAAGATCCCGCGAACCCGAGCTGACCAACCCGCCGAGCATGAACCGCCACGCCTCAGGGTCAGGGACCGCGCCTAGCAACGTCGCCGTGTGCCGCGAGAATGCGGAGAAGCCCGAGTCGGACGTCAGGGTGTGGACCTCGACGCGCCCGCTGCCGGTGGCTGTGGCCAGGATGACAGACAGATCCCCTGCGCCACCGCGCTGCGTCGAGCCCGCGATGCTGAACCAATCCGACCGCAGGCCGAGCCGCGAGGCGATGGTCGCGCCGCTGAGCGTCGTCTGGCCCGCAGCGTGATTCACCTCGGCCTGCACAACCCGCCCGCCGTCCGCGCCCAGCCCGGTGCGGGATGTGACGGAGATCGAGGTGACGCCCGCAAATCCAAGACGCGCGCTCACCTCCGTGCCGGACAGTGTCACCGCCCAATTGTGGTGTGGGTTGGCGGCAGTCGCGTCTCCGTCGTCCGGCACCGCGGGGAAGGCGCCGCCGGCCGTATAGCCGCCGCTGGATGAGCTGAACTCGGCACTGGCTACTGCGCCACTCGGAAGGCGGCGGACCTGCGCTGCGGTCGAGGCGATGGCGATGTCGCTCGGGGCCTGCTCGGCCGATGTGTAATTCGGTCCGGACCATGTGCCGGCGCCGCTGTAGACCTGGCAGGTTGTCGTGTCGCACACCGGTGCCGCAGCCCGCGCCAGCGCATAGCTGCGTGCGGCGACAGCCTGGGCCATCAGCGCTTGGAGGCCGCCGCCGCCACCCGCAGCCCCCCATCCTGAGGGCATCTCGTTCGGAACCACTCCGCGCAGGTAATCCTCGATCCCGACCCGGTTGCGTGTGGCTTGGGACGTACCGCTCTGCTGCGCGACGATCGCGCCTCGGTACGAGCGGGTACCCGCTGCCTCGCACACCTGCAGCAGGTTGCCAGGCTCCCCGGGGCTCAAGGCGGAGGTCAGCTCGACCTCGGTTGCGGAGGCGGAGGACCGAAGGGTCCAGGGCCCGACGCAGTCCGGCCCGTCGTAAATGGCGAACGCGTTGGCTCCCGTCCGCACGACCCTCACCGTCGTTGCCCCAGGCGCCAACGGCGCCCCGGCCACGCGAAGTCCGCCGGCCGGCTGACGAACCACCGTTGCGTTGGCGGCGGGCTGGGAGAGCGTGACAGTCAGCAGGCCGGCCCCGTCGCCCGTCAGCGTGGTTCCGCCGTAGTAGCGGTCGAGGATCTGCTGGTAGGTCCAGCCGGCGTCGACGGCGTAGCCGTACGCGCCCCACTGGCTCAGACCGCGCCCATGGCCGTTGCCATGACCGGTGAGTGTCACGTCACCCGCCGCCGCAGCCGCAGGAGTGGTGCCGGCGATCGCCATGAGCAGTTGGGCGAGCAGTGCGATGGCAAGGCCGCCAGCCAGTCCCCGCGACCGCCGACGCCTGGCGCTCGATCGCCCCCGTATCGATGCCGAGACGCTCAGCGACATTCGCACTCCCCTCGGCAATCCGATGATTTTGGACAGACTATGGGAGTGGCGGGTGATGCTGAAGTGTTAGTTGAGACATTCGATTCGTTTATGACCATTTCGAACCCCCCGGGGTTCGCGCTCGGCGGCCGCAGTCGGTGGTGCGCATTACCCTCGGACCCGTGCCCGACCCGTCCAGCTACCGACCGGCGACCGGCACGATCCCGACTGGCCCGGGCGTCTACAAGTTCCGCGACCCGCAGGGCCGGGTCATCTATGTCGGTAAGGCCAAGAGCCTCCGGCAGCGGCTGAACTCCTACTTCGCCGACCTATCGGCGCTGCACCCCCGGACCCGGCAGATGGTGACCACCGCCGGAAGCTGCGAGTGGACCGTCGTGTCGACCGAGGTCGAGGCGCTCCAGCTTGAGTACAGCTGGATCAAGGAGTTCGACCCGCGCTTCAACGTCAAATACCGGGACGACAAGTCGTACCCGTCGCTGGCCGTCACGCTGCACGAGCAGTACCCGCGGCTTCAGGTCATGCGGGGCCCCAAGCGCAAGGGCGTCCGCTACTTCGGGCCGTACGCCCACGCCTGGGCGATCCGCGAGACCCTCGACCTGCTGCTTCGGGTGTTCCCGGCCCGGACCTGCTCGGCCGGGGTCTTCAAGCGCGCCGAGCAGATCGGGCGCCCGTGCCTGCTGGGCTACATAGATAAGTGCTCGGCCCCGTGCGTGGGCCGGGTCAGCGAGGACGAGCACCGCCGGATCGTCGAGGACTTCTGCGACTTCATGGCCGGGCGGACCGATTCGATGGTCCGGCGCCTCGAGCTGGAGATGACCCAGGCGGCGAGTGAGCTGGAGTTCGAGCGCGCCGCCCGGCTTCGGGACGACCTCGGGGCCTTGCGCCGCGCGGTCGAGAAGCAGGCCGTCGTCTTCGGCGACGGGACCGACGCCGACGTCATCGCCTTCGCCCAGGACGACCTCGAGGCGGCCGTGCAGATCTTCCACGTGCGCGGCGGCCGGATCCGCGGCCAGCGCGGCTGGGTCGTCGACAAGGTCGAGGCCGTCACGACCGGCGAGCTGGTGGAGCAGTTCATCGGCCAGGTCTATGGCACAGAGGAAACCGCCGAGGAGCTGCCCAGCCCCTCGGACGGGCGCCCGCGCTCGGAGACGATCGACTCGTCCATCCCGCGCGAGCTGCTCGTGCCGGAGCTGCCCGAGGACGCCGAGGCGCTGGCGGAGTGGCTGAGCCGCCGCCGCGGGGCCCGCGTCGACCTCCGCGTCCCGCAGCGTGGGGACAAGCGGTCGCTGATGGAGACCGTCGAGCGCAATGCCGCCCAGGCGCTCCTGCAGCACAAGCTGAAGCGGGCCAGCGACCTGACCGCGCGATCCCAGGCGCTGGAGCAGCTCCAGTCCGCGCTCCAGCTGCCCGACGCGCCGCTGCGGATCGAGTGCTTCGACGTCAGCCACGTCCAGGGCACCAATGTCGTCGCCAGCATGGTGGTGTTCGAGGACGGCCTGGCCCGAAAGAGCGAGTACCGCCGGTTCGCCATTCGCGGCACCTCGACCGACCCCGTGTCGCAGGCCGCGGCCCGGCACGACGGCGGCCTGGTCGAAGGCGGCGACGTCGACTGGATCGCCGAGACCATCCGTCGGCGGTTCGCCCGCTATCTCGAGGAGCAGACGGCGCCGGCCAGCGACGACGACGCCGAGACTCTCGGGCGGCCAGCTCGCTTCGCCTACACACCGAACCTGGTGGTCGTCGACGGCGGCGCGCCGCAGGTCGCGGCCGCGCAGGAGTCACTCGACGAGCTCGGCATCGTCGACATCGCCGTCGTCGGGCTGGCCAAGCGGCTGGAGGAGGTCTGGGTGCCGGGCGAGGAATACCCGGTCATCCTGCCGCGCACGTCCGAGGCGCTGTACCTGCTGCAGCGCGTGCGCGACGAGGCGCACCGGTTCGCGATCGCCTATCACCGCCAGCGCCGCTCCAAGACGATGACCCAGTCCGCGCTGGACAACATCCCCGGCCTCGGGGAGAACCGGCGCAAGGTGCTGCTCAAGCACTTCGGGTCGGTCAAGCGGCTGCGGGCCGCCACGGCGGAGGAGATCGCCTCGGTGCCCGGGTTCGGGCGGCGGACAGCGGAGTCCGTCGTCGCGGCGCTCGCGGCCGGCCGCGTCGGCGCCGTCCCGGCGATCAACGTGACCACCGGGGAGATCATGGAAGATGAGCTCGACCTCATTGCCGAGGAAGCCATTGCCGAGGAAGCCATCGCCCAGGAAGCAGAGGTGCCCGATGGCCGATAGCCCCGACCCGCGCGCCAGCCCGCGAAACCCCGACCGGGGCGCGCTGGACACGGTCATCGTCACCGGCCTGTCCGGCGCCGGTCGCAGCACCGCGGCCAAGTGCCTGGAGGATCTCGGCTACTTCGTCGTGGACAACCTGCCGCCCGAGCTCGTGGCGACGATGGTCGACCTCGGCAGCCGCTCGCACGGCGCCGTCACCCGGATCGCGGTGGTCATGGATGTGCGCAGCCGGGCGTTCTCCTCGGACCTGCGCTCGGTCATCCTCGACCTCGCCGAGCGGGGCATGCGGCCCCGGGTGCTGTTCCTCGAGGCGGCCGACCAGGTCCTCGTCCGCCGCTTCGAGAGCGTCCGCCGGGCCCATCCCCTTCAAGGCGACGGCCGGCTGGTCGACGGGATCGCGGCCGAGCGGATCGTCCTGCGCGGCCTGCGCGAGGAGGCCGACCTCATCCTCGACACCTCCGAGCGGTCAGTGCATCAGCTGCGCCGCGCCCTGGAGCAGGCGTTCGCTGTCGGCGGCGACCTCGATGGCGTCCCGGCGCTTCGCGCCACCGTCGTCAGCTTCGGGTTCAAGTACGGCCTGCCCGTCGACGCGGACCTCGTGGTCGACGTCCGTTTCCTGCCCAACCCCTTCTGGATCGCCGATCTCCGGGAGAAGACCGGCGAGCAGCAGGAGGTGCGCGACTACGTCCTGGCCCAGCAGGGCGCATCGGAGTTCCTCGATCAATACGGGGCGCTGCTGTCGATCATCGGGGCCGGATACCGCCGGGAGGGCAAGCACTACATGACCCTCGCCGTGGGCTGCACCGGCGGCAAGCACCGCTCGGTGGTGATGTCCACGCAGCTGGCCGAGATCCTGCGGGCGACCGGGATCCGCGCCACCGTCGTGCACCGGGACCTCGGTCGTGAGTGATGCGTCGTGAGTGATCCAGTCGTGAGTGATTCGGTCATCAGCAATCACAGTGCCGGCCCCGAACCGGCCGGGGCGCTCGATGGTCTGAAGGTCGTCGCGCTCGGCGGCGGGCACGGCCTATCGGTCTCGCTGGGTGCCCTGCGCCGGCTCACCGCCCACGTCACCGCCGTGGTCACCGTTGCCGACGACGGCGGGTCGTCGGGGCGGATCCGCAGCCAGCTGCCGGTTCTCCCGCCCGGCGATCTGCGCATGGCGCTCGCGGCGCTGGCCGGCGATGTCGACGGCGCCCCGGAATGGGCCGATGCGTTCCAGCACCGACTCGGCGGCGACGGCGACCTTGCCGGCCATCCAGTCGGCAACCTGCTGCTGACCGGCCTGATGGAGAGCATGGGCGATCCGGTAGCCGCGCTCGCCATCGCCGCGCGCCTGCTCGGCTGCACCGGGCGGGTGCTGCCGATGAGCTGCCAGCCGCTGGACCTCGTCGCGCGGGTGGCCGACAGATTCGGCGATGAGCGCACCGTCCGGGGCCAGCACAATGTGGCGATCGCGCCGGGCACGCTGCGCGCGGTGAGCCTGCTGCCGCCGGATGCGCGGGCGTGCCCCGAGGCGCTGGACGCCATCGCCGAGGCCGATGTTGTTGTGCTGGGCCCGGGCTCCTGGTACTCCAGCGTCCTGCCGCACCTGCTGCTGCCCGACCTGCTCGATGCCCTGCGCGAGACGCCGGCGCGCATCGTGGTCACCCTGAACCTGGTCCCGCAATCCGGGGAGACCGACGGATTCTCGCCGGCGAAGCACGTCCGCGTGCTTCGGCGCTACGCTCCGGGCCTGCACATCGACACGGTGCTGGCGGACGGGGGAGCCGTCGCGGACACCGTCGGCTTGGCCGAGGCGGCCGCGCAGTGCGGCGCGGAGCTCGTCCTGACTTCCGTTGCCGCACACGACGATCCTGCGCGGCACGATCCGCTTCTGCTGGCCGACGCGTACCGCGGGGTCTTCTCCCGCCCGCTCACGCCGACGTCCGTCACCGAGCCTGCTCTCGCGAGCGAGGCCCGCACGCCAGGTAGGGAGCCCTCATGGCCATGACCGCCGCGGTCAAGGACGAGCTCAGCCGAGTCGTCATCTCCAAGGTCTCCTGCCGGAAGGCCGAGATCGGGACGATCCTGCGGTTCGCCGGCGCGCTGCACCTCGTCGCCGGCCAGATCGTCATCGAGGCCGAGCTCGACACGGCCAATGTGGCGCGTCGCCTGCGCAAGGAGATCGCCGACGTATTCGGCCACAGCTCGGAGATCCAGGTCGTCGCCGGCGGCGGCATCCGCAAGGGCACCCGCTACCAGATCCGCGTCGTCAAGGACGGCGCCGGGCTGGCCCGCCAGGCCGGCCTGCTGGATCTGCGCGGGCGCCCGGTGCGCGGCCTGCCCACCCAGATCGTGTCCGGCGGCCTGGCCGACGCCGAGGCGGCGTGGCGCGGGGCGTTCCTCGCCCACGGATCGCTGACCGAGCCCGGGCGGGCCGGCTCGATGGAGATCACCTGCCCGTCCAGCGAGGCCGCCCTGGCTCTCGTCGGCGCGGCTCGCCGCCTAGGCATCGCGTCCAAGGCGCGGGAGGTGCGCGGGGCCGATCGCGTGGTCATCCGCGACGGCGACGCCATCGGGGCCATGCTCACGCGCCTGGGCGCGCACGAGAGCGTGCTCGCCTGGGAGGAGCGCCGCATGCGCCGCGAGGTCCGCGCGACGGCCAACCGGCTCGCCAACTTCGACGATGCCAACCTTCGCCGCTCGGCCCGCGCCGCGGTGGCGGCCGGCGCGCGCGTTGCCCGGGCGATGGACATCCTGGGCGACGACGCCCCCGACCACCTGCTCCAGGCCGGGCGGCTGCGCGCGAAGCACAGCCAGGTGTCGCTGGAGGAACTGGGCGCGCTGGCCGACCCGGTCATGACCAAGGACGCCATCGCCGGGCGCATCCGCCGCCTGCTGGCCCTCGCCGACAAGCGGGCCAGCGACCTCGGCATCCCCAATACCGAGTCCGCGGTCACGGCCGAGATGCTCTCCGGCGACTGAGCCGCGTCGCCCCGGCACGATAAGGTCCGGTCTCACACGCCGCCACGAGACCCAGGGAGATCGCAGTGACTGTTCGCGTCGGGATCAACGGATTCGGCCGCATCGGCCGCAACTTCTTCCGGGCGGCCCGCGCGGCCGGCGCCGACCTCGAGATCGTGGCGGTGAACGACCTCACCGACACCGAGTCGCTGTCCATGCTCCTGAAGTACGACTCGATCCTCGGGCGCCTCGACGCCCCGGTGCGCTTCGAGGGCCAGAACATCTTCGTCGGCGACCAGGTCATCAAGGTCCTTGCCGAGCGCGACCCCGGAGCCCTGCCCTGGGGCGACCTCGGTGTCGATGTTGTCATCGAGTCGACCGGCATCTTCACCGACGCGGCGAAGGCCAAGGCGCACCTCGCGGGCGGGGCCAAGAAGGTCATCATCTCCGCGCCGGCCACCAACGAGGACATCACGATCGTGATGGGCGTCAACGACGGCCTCTACGACCCCGCGACGCACCACATCATCTCCAACGCCTCGTGCACCACGAACTGCCTCGCGCCGCTGGCCAAGGTCCTCGATGACCTCGCCACGATCGAGCAGGGCCTCATGACGACGATCCACGCCTACACGCAGGACCAGAACCTTCAGGACGCCCCGCACAAGGACCTGCGCCGCGCCCGCGCCGCCGCGATCAACATCGTGCCGACCTCCACCGGCGCGGCCAAGGCGATCGGTCTCGTGCTGCCGCAGCTGGTCGGCAAGCTCGACGGCTACGCACTGCGGGTACCGGTCCCGACGGGCTCGGTCACCGACCTCACCGTGAACCTGAGCCGCGAGGTCACCCTGGATGAGGTGCTCGCCGCGTTCAAGGCCGCCGCCACAGAGGGCCCGCTGGCGCCGTACCTGACCTACAACGAGGACCCCATCGTCTCCTCCGACATCGTGACCGACCCGGCGTCGTGCACCTTCGACGCCCCGCTGACCAAGGTCATCGGCAAGCAGGTCAAGGTCGTGGGCTGGTACGACAACGAGTGGGGCTACTCCAACCGGCTCGTGGACATCACCGCGCTGGTCGGATCGTCGCTCTGAGCCCGATGCAGACACTCGACGACCTCCTGGCCACCGACGTCCGGGGCCGGCGCATCCTGGTCCGCTCGGATCTCAATGTCCCGCTGAGCAAGGACGCCGCCCCCGCGGTCACCGATGATGGGCGTGTCCGCGCCTCCGTCCCGGTGCTCAAGCGGCTGCTCGACGCCGGCGCCCGGGTCATCGTAACGGCGCATCTCGGGCGCCCCGACGGCGTGCCGGAGGCCAAGTACTCGCTGCGCCCGGTCGCCGACCGGCTGGCCGAGCTGCTCGACGAGCCGGTGCTGTTCGCCCTCGACACCGTGGGGGAGAGCGCCCGCCACATGGCCCTCGAGCTGCGCGAGGGTGAGCTGCTGCTGCTGGAGAATGTCCGCTTCAACGCGGGCGAGACCAGCAAGGACACCGAGGCCCGCCTGGCATTCGCCCAGGATCTCGCCCTGCTCACCGGCGGCGCGGACGGCGGCGGCGCGTACGTCGACGATGCCTTCGGCGCCGTGCACCGCAAGCACGCCTCCGTCTTCGACATCGCGCGGCTGCTGCCGGCGTACGGCGGCGACCTCGTCCGCGCGGAGGTCGAGGTGCTCCGGCGCCTGACCGAGGGCGCGCAACGGCCCTATGTGGTCGTGCTCGGCGGCAGCAAGGTCAGCGACAAGCTGGCCGTGATCGACGCGCTGCTGCCCAAGGTCGACCGGCTGCTGGTTGGCGGCGGGATGTGCTTCACCTTCCTTGCTGCTCAGGGCCACGAGGTCGGCAAGTCGCTGCTCGAGCCCGACCAGATCGACTACTGCCGTGCCCTGCTGGCCAGCAGCGGCGACAAGATCCTGCTGCCGACCGATGTCGTGGCCGCCGAGGCGTTCAGCGCCGACGCCGCGCACGATGTCGTCCCCGCCCATGCGATCCCGCCCGACCGGCTCGGACTGGACATCGGCCCGGACTCCGTGGCTGCCTTCGCCGAGGTGCTGGCCACAGCGCAGACGGTGTTCTGGAACGGGCCCATGGGCGTCTTCGAGCTGGCCCCGTACGCCGAGGGCACCCGCGGCGTCGCGCAGGCCGTGGCCGATTCCCCTGGGCTCTCGGTCGTCGGCGGGGGCGACTCCGCCGCCGCGGTTCGGGCGCTGGGCCTGGACGAAGGCGCCTTCGGGCACATCTCCACCGGCGGCGGCGCGTCCCTGGAATTCCTCGAGGGCAAGTCCCTGCCCGGCGTCGACGTGCTCGAGTCCGCCTGATGGCCGCGCGCACCGCCGGGCGGCTGCCGCTGATCGCCGGCAACTGGAAGATGAACCTGAACCACCTCGAGGCCATCGCCCTGACCCAGAAGATCGCCTTCAGCCTCAAGCCGGCGGAGTTCGACGGCGTCGAGGTGGTGGTGCTCCCGCCCTTCGTCGATATCCGCAGCGTCCAGTCGCTGGTCGATGGCGACAAGCTGCGCCTGAAGTACGGGGCCCAGGACCTCTCGCCGCACTCCTCCGGCGCCTACACCGGGGACATCAGCGGGGTCATGCTGGCCAAGCTCGGCTGCTCCTACGTGGTGGTGGGCCACTCCGAGCGGCGCCAGTACCACCTCGAGGACGACGCGGCCGTGAACGCCAAGGTCAAGGCGGCCTACCAGCACGGCATCGTCCCGATCCTCTGCGTCGGCGAGCCGCTGGCGGTGCGCGAGGCCGGCGAGCACGTCGCGCACAGCGTCGCCCAGCTGCTCGGCGCGCTCGAGGGGATTGCCGAGGAGCAGGCGTCGACGATCGTGCTGGCCTATGAGCCGGTCTGGGCCATCGGCACCGGCAAGGTCGCCACGCCCGCCGATGCGCAGGAGGTCTGCGCGGCGCTGCGGGAAGCGCTCTCGACCCGCTATGGGTCAACGGTTGCCGGGGCCGTGCGCGTGCTCTATGGCGGTTCGGTCAATGCCAAGAACGCCGCCGAGATCGCCGCGCAGCCCGACGTCGACGGAGCGCTGGTCGGCGGGGCCAGCCTGGATGGCGAGCAGTTCGCGGCAATCTGCCGCGCCGCGGCCAGCTGACAGATCCGGGCCCCGACGCAGGCGGCGAAACGCCTGCCGTCGGATATCCTGATCTTCCACCGACGCCGAATCTCCTGATGCGCAGCGCGATCGCGCCCAGGGCGACACCGAGGACTGACTTCCCGAGATGATCCTGTTCCTGTCCATCCTGCTGATCATCGTCAGCCTCCTGCTGGTACTTCTGGTGCTCCTGCACCGGGGCAAGGGCGGCGGCCTGTCGTCCATGTTCGGCGGATCGTTCTACTCGAACCTGTCCGGATCCTCGGTCGTCGAGCGCAACCTCGACCGTCTCACCATCATCTCCGGCTCGCTGTGGGTCGTGACGATCGTTGGGCTCGGCCTGCTCTACAAGAACAGCTGATGGAACCGCGCAGTTGATGTAGCAACGCCGGCGCACTCGAGCGCCGAATCCGCCGGCCCGTCCGGCGCACATCCTCACGGCTGGGCATAAGGAGCACCAATGGCAGGCGGCAACGCGATCCGAGGCAGCCGAGTAGGCGCCGGACCGATGGGCGAGCGCGAGCGCGGGGACGCCGCTCCTCGGCAGCGCATCTCGTTCTTCTGTTCCAACGGCCACGAGGTCAAGCCGGCATTCGCCGTCGGGGCCGAGGTGCCGGCGACCTGGGACTGCCCGCGCTGCGGCAACCCGGCTGGCCGGGAGTCCTCCGCGCCGCCCGGCGCGACCCGCACCGAGCCCTACAAGACGCACCTCGCGTACGTGAAGGAGCGCCGCTCCGACGACGACGGCGAGGCCATCCTGGAGGAGGCGCTGCTCAAGCTGCGCCAGCGCCGAGGCGAGCAGTAAGAACGGAACTCCCGGCAATGGCTTGTCGCTCAGCGACAAGCCATTGCCGCAAGCTCCGCAGCGAGAGGGCCTAGGGCAGCTTCGAGGCGGCGGCGGCGTCGAGCCACCACACCGTCTCCACCAGCCCGCGCGGCTGTCCCGACGGCGTCGATTCGACATCGGCCCCGCCGATCGCGCGGGCCGCGGCATCGGCTTTATCGACCGACGCGGCCACGACCCACACGTGGTCGATGGCATTGAGCCCCCGGAATGTGAACGAGATCCGCTCCGGCGGCGGCTTCGGGGAGTCCCGGACGGCGATGATGGCGGTGTCGTTCTGGTGCAGCCCGGGGTGGCCGGGGAACAGCGACGCGCAGTGCCCGTCCGGTCCGATGCCCAGCAGGATGAGGTCGAGGCGGGGGATCCCGGCGACCGGCCCGGGATCATCGAAGGCCTCCGCCGCAACCTCGGCGTCGTAGAACGCGGCGGCCGCGTCGAGGTCGTCCCCGACCTCGCCATCGGTGGCGGGCGCGCTGTGGATGCGCTCGTCGGTCAGGCCCAAGTCGCCCAAACCGGCGGCCAGCGTTGCGGTGTCATTGCGGTCCGCCGAGTCCGACGCCACGAAGCGCTCGTCGCCCCACCAGATGTCGACCGCCGACCAGTCCAGGCCGCTGTCGCGCGACGCCGCGGCCAGTTGGCCCAGGGTGCGTTCGAGGATGCTGCCGCCGGTGACCACCAGGGCCGCCCGCCCCCGCTCCGCCTGCGCGGCCGCGAGCACGGCCACCGCATGCTCGGCCACGGTGCGGGCCAGCTCGGAGGGGTCGGCCAGAATCTCGACCCGGAGCCCGGGCGCGGTCATGCCGACTGCTCGGTCGCTGGAAGCGGGCGGGCGCCCTCGCCGGCGACGCCGTCGCCCGACGGCGCCACCGCCGCTGGGTCATGCGCCCCAGCGGCGCCGGGCGCGGCCTCGTTGGCGGGGATCGCGGTGTCCCGCTGCTGCGCGGCCGCCGCCTGCTGCGCCGCGACCAGCGCCGGGTCGTTCCAGATGTGGGTGCGCACCCCGGGGCGGTGCTCCAGATCGGGGATCCCGCACACGACGGAGAGCGCCCGGGAGTACGGCTGGTCGGCGTCCAGGCGGCGCATCTCCTCGGCCAGGAGGTCGCCCAGCTCGCGATCGGGGAATGGTGCGATCGAGTCCGGGGCGCCGCCGCGGCTCAGGACGACCCGGGCGCCGTCCCGCTTCGCCGAGTAGGTGGTGCCGTCGTCGAAGCCGATGGTGACGCCGCGGATCCCGCCGCCCTTGGCCTGCTCGACGGGCACCTCGAAGCCGAAGGACGCGCCGAGCCAGCCGGCGAGCAGCTGGGTCGAGGGGTCGGCGTCGTCGCCGGCCACCGTCGCGCTGGATGCCGAGGCGGTTGCGGTGTCGAAGGCCGAGGCCAGCAGCGCGCGCCACGGCGTGATGCGCGTCCATGCCAGGTCGGTGTCGCCGGCGGCGAAATCGCTGCCGCGCTGCTGGAGGGCGGCCATGGGGTCGTCGGCGCGGGCGGCATCGGTAATGCGCCGATCGGCGAAGACGCCCAGCGGATCGAAGGCGATCCGCTCGGGCGGGGCGCCGTACCACCAAGTGACCACGGGGGCATCCGGGGCCAGCAGCGGCAGGGTGACGGACTCGGCGTGCAGGGCGAGCCGCCCGTACATCCGCATGACGATTGCCTCGCCTGGGCCCAGGCGCCCGCCGATGAGGACCTCGGCGTCCAGGCGCGGGGTGGGCGCGTCGACCTGGCGGCGGATGACGATGAGGATGCGCATCGGGTGCTTGCTGGCGGCAACCGAGGCCGCGGCCTCGGCGATCGCGACCTGCGGCTCGTCGACAACGAGGACCAGCGTCAGCGCGATACCCGAGGTGACGGCCCCGCCGCTGCGGCGCTCGGCGGCGAGGGCCTTGACCACGGCGGTGCCGGTGGTGTCCCAGAGGGTGGTCATGAGCGGCCTTCCACATCGGCTAGGCGGGTCGCGGCTGGGCGGGTCACGGTCGGCGCCACGTGCGGCCGTCGGCTGCGAGCATCTCGTCGGCCGCCTTCGGGCCCCATTCGCCGGCGCGGTACAGGTAGGGCTGCTGACCGGCCCAGAATTCCTCGAGCGGGTCGATCACCCGCCAGGACGCCTCGACCTCGGCATTGCGAGGGAACAACGTCGCGTCGCCCAGAAGCACATCGAGGATGAGCCGCTCGTACGCCTCGGGGCTGGCCTCGGTGAAGGACTCGCCGTAAAGGAAGTCCATCGACACATCGCGCACCTCCATCGCGCTGCCGGGCACCTTCGAGCCGAACTTCATGGTGATGCCCTCATCGGGCTGGACCCGGATCACCAGCTGGTTATGGCCCAGCTCCTCCGTGTCGGTCTTGCTGAACGGCAGGTGCGGGGCCTTCTTGAAGACGACCGCGATCTCGGTAACGCGGCGGGGCAGGCGCTTGCCCGTACGGAGGTAGAACGGCACCCCGGCCCAGCGCCGGGTCTGCACATCGAGGCGCACCGCGGCGTAGGTCTCGGTGAGCGAGTCCGCCGGCACGAGGTCCTCGTGGCGGTAGCCCTTCACCCGCTCGCCCGCCAGCCAGCCCTGGTCGTACTGTCCGCGGACCGCGTGCTTGGTGAGATCCGGCGGCAGGGTGATAGCGCGCAGGACCTTGATCTTCTCCACGGCGATGGCCTCGGCCGAGAACTCGACCGGCTCCTCCATCGCGGTGAGCGCCAGCAGCTGAAGCAGGTGGTTCTGCAGCACATCGCGGGCTGCGCCAGTGGCGTCGTAGAACGCCGCGCGCCCGCCGATGCCCACGTCCTCGGCCATCGTGATCTGCACCGAATCCACGAAGTTGGAGTTCCAGACCGGCTCGAAGAGCTGGTTGGCGAACCGCAGCGCCATCAGATTCTGGACGGTCTCCTTGCCGAGGTAGTGGTCGATCCGGAACACATCGCCGGGGGTGAACACATCGTCGACGAGCCCATTGAGCTCCAGCGCGCTCTTCAAGTCATGCCCGAAGGGCTTCTCGACGACAATGCGCCGCCACCCGCCGTTGGCTTTGTTGCTGGCCATGCCCGTGCGCTCCATCTGCTTGAGCACCACCGGGAACATGCTCGGCGGGATCGACAGGTAGAACGCCGCGTTGCCGCGGATGCCGTGGCTCTCCCGGAGCTCATCGAGGGTCGAGGCTAGGGTGTCGAAGGAGTCGTCGTCGTCGAAGGAGCCGGGGACGAACTTGATGTCGTTCATCAGCCGCTGCCAGACCTGCTCGTCCCAGGCGGTCCGCGCGTGCTGCTGCGCGGACTTGCGGGCCAGGGTCTCGAAGTCCTCGTCGCCCCAGTCGCGGCGGGCGAAGCCGAGCAGGACGAAGTCCGTCGGCAGCAGCCCGCGGTTGGCGAGGTCGTAGATGGCCGGCAGCAGCTTCTTGCGCGCGAGGTCGCCGGTGACGCCGAAGACGACCAGTGCGCACGGCTCAGGTACGCGGGGGAGTCGGCGGTCGGATGGATCGCGCAGCGGGTTGGGGGTCACAGATGCTCCTAGAGCGCGTCGAGCAGCCGTCCGAGTCCGGCGGCACGGTCGGTGAGGTGCAGATGGAGGACGGGACGCCCCTTGCCGGCCAGAACCGCCGCGTCGCCGGCCGCCTGAGCGGTCTGCAGGGTGGCGAAGGTGTACGGCCGATCGGGGATCTCAAGGTCCTCATTGACCTCGCCGGTGATCTGGAGGAACACCCCGTTCTGGTGCCCTCCCTTGTGGTACTGGCCCGTCGAGTGCAGGAACCGCGGTCCCCACCCGAAGGTGGTCTGCAGCCCGCTGCGGTGCGCGACGGCGGCCCGGAGGTCGTCGGCGGACTTGTCGGCGTGGCGATCGAGGTAGGTCTGGATCGATACGTAGCCCAGCTCCGGGGCCGCTGCGAATAGGGCATCGAGCACCTCGGCCAGCGAGGTCGCGCTGCTGAGGTCGACGTTGAATCCGTTGACCTGCACGCCGTCGATCTCCGCATCGGGCTCGCTGGCGGCGGCGGCCGGGTTGTCCAGCAGCGATCGGGACTGGATCTTGGCCTCCTCGACGTTGGGCTGGTCGAAGGGGTTGATCCCGATGACCTCCCCGGCGATCACGACCGCGTACTCCCAGGCCAGGAACGCGGCCCCGAGCGGCAGGTCCACGGCGGCGGAGAACGGCGTGGCGAAGTCGATGGGCGGGCCCGTGACGATCTGGACGGCATCGGCGCCGGCGTCGGCGAACCCGACGGCCTCGAGGCCCTCGGTCACGACGGGCAGGACGCCCTTGCCGAGCTTCCCGGTGGACTCGGCGATGAGCTGCTCGGCCCAGTCGCCGAAGCCGGGCAGATCCGGGCCGTTGCTGGCGAAGACGAGCTTGTCGCGCCCGTGCTGATGCGCCAGCCCGATCATCGCGCCGAGGCTGATCGCGGGGTTCTCCCAGGAGTCGGCCTCCAGCTCCGGGGCGATCGCGGCGGCCTCGTCGAGCAGCCCGGCGATGTCCACGCCGGCCAGCCCGGACGGGACGAGCCCGAAGGCGGTCAGGGCGCTGTAGCGGCCGCCGACGTGCGGATCGGCCAGGAAGGTCCTGTACCCGGCGTCCTTGGCCGTCTGCTCGAACGGCGAGCCCGGGTCGGTGACGATCACGATGCGCTCGGCCGGGTCGATGCCCGCCGCCCGGAATGCCGCCTCGTAGACCCGGCGGTGGCTGTCGGTCTCGACGGTGCC
>JAOPVO010000076.1 GCA_025966155.1 Pseudonocardiales bacterium | reverse complement strand
CTAGAGCAAACAGAAAGGGCCGGCCACCTTCCGGTGGACGGCCCTTCCTAGTACTGGCTAGCTGATCAGACGCGCACCCGGCGGCGAGTCATAATCGAAAGCGCCGCGCCACCGGACATCAGCCCGAAGGCCAGGACGGTGAGCCGCAGGGAGTCCTGCGGGCCGGTCGCCGCGAGCTCCGGAGCCTTGATCTCGAGGACCGGCTCCGGGTCGTGCAGGAAGACGCAGCTGGCGTCAGCCGAAGTGTTCACCGTGATGGTCACCGAATCGGCGGTGATGGCGGGGGTGACCGCCACGCCGTCGATGGAGCAGGTGACCTTGACCAGGTCGAAGCCCGCCGGCACCGCGTCGGTGATCGTCAGCGGCGTCTTGGTCGGGATCGCCTGGTAGGTGCCGGTCTGGTCCTTGACCAGCTGGACGGCGGCGTAGCCGCCACCGCTGATGGTGAAGCCGAACGGCGTGGCCGGCGTGCCGCTCGACGTCGTCGGGGTGATCTTCAGGTCCGGGAACGGGTTGCTGGCGAGGTCGCCGATGACCGGCTCACTCTCGTCGGACTCTCCAGCGAGCAGCGGGAGGCAAGCCTCGGCGTTGCCGGCGACACACAGTGGCAGGCTCGCCGCGGGGATCACGCCGAATTGGGTGTACAGGCTCGACCACACGAGGAGATCGCCCGTAGCCGTGAAGGCGTCGCCGCCGAAGCCGAGATTCTCGCTCCAGTCGCCGATGCCGAACGGGGTGCAGGTAGCTGCACCGGTGTTCGGGTTCACGACCAGCATGATCGCGCCCGGCAGGTCGCTGGCGAAGTCCTCGTCGTCACTGTCGAGCTCGTTGCTGAACAGCAGGCCGGCGATGCCGGGGGTGACCAGGGAGTACAGATTGCCATTCGCCGGGTTGACGGCCCAGTCGAGCAGCCCGCCGAAGTACTCAGGCGACGGCGGGACCGCCAGGCCGAGCTCGAAGGCCAGGTTGCTGATGGCGTTGACGAGCTGGCTCTGCACGGCATACGTGGCCACACCGGCGCAGGCCGGCGCACTCAGGTTGACATCGACGTATGAGGTCGCCGCGGTGGCTGGATTGACGTGGCCGACGAGCAGGCCGGCCTCGACCACAAGTTCCGGGAGGAACTCGTCGATGAGGTCGCTGCCGATCGGAGCGAGGGCGTCCTTCTCGACGTTGTCGGACTCGTCGAGTCGATCGAGCAGCGCGTTGATGTCGAGGCTGGCGCGGAACTGGATGCCGGGGATGAGATAGGTGCCGTCGGCGGCGGCGCTAGCCGCGAAACCGAGAGCGGCCGAGTGCGAGAGCCCGATGCCGGGCGTGGTCGGCAGAGCCGGCTCGACCGGCGCGGGAATCTGGCCGACGTAGGTCAGGTCGCCCTCGGCGTCGAGGCGGTACAGGTCCGGGGATCCCGGCACGATGTTGTGCAGCGTGATCGAGACCGGCGACGGGTCGGGGGCCGGCGCGGGCACGGTAATCTGCGCGGCGGCGTCAGCCGAAACGGCGAATCCCTTTACGAGGTCCGCGATCGTCGTGTCCGCGCTGGTCGCGGCCTTGGCGGCGACCGTCTGGATCTGCCGCGGCCGAGTCGGGCAGAGGACCGGGAGCAGGCCCGCTACGTTGCAGATGACCGAGAGATCGGCGGTCGTGCCATCGTCGGTCGCGGTGTAGAGGTAGTCATCGACCGGGTTGTAGGCCAGACCGTCGAAGCTGCGCTCGATGTCCGGCAGCGAGTCGGTGGCCTCGCCGAAGGCAGTCGGAGCAAAAGTCGTGGCGTTGTGCGCGGCGAAGGTCGTCTCACCCGGGTATTGGTACGAGCCCGACGAGGAGAAGAGGCCGCCCGCAAAGGGGACGTCGGCGCCGGCGGCCGCACCGGAGGGAGCGGCCGTCCCCAGCCCGATCAACGGCAGAGAGAGAGTGAGGCCGACGAGGGCCGCGCCCTTGCGTAGGCGGCGTCTGGAGACCGCAGTGAATAACGTCTTCATGACGCCCTTTCGCACAGTTGGGTTCCCCGGGAGTTGATCATCTCGGCTAACCTAGCGTTTAGATGTGTGAAGTAAGCGTAAGTCCGACAGATATTCTTAGGTACAGACGTTTAACGTCGTCATGATCGATTCGGGCGTTGCCAAGGTGAAATCGGGCGGGCCGAGGCGCCGGTAGGCTCGTGCGCGTGGCCGTACGCGTCGGAATCGTGACCTTCCCGGGCAGTCTTGACGACCGCGACGCGCAGCGCGCAGCCCGGTTGGCGGGTGCGGAGGCCGTGCCGCTGTGGCATGGCGACCCGGATCTGCGCGGTGTCGACGCGGTGATCCTGCCCGGCGGCTTCTCCTATGGGGATTACCTGCGCTGCGGCGCCATCGCCCGCTTCGCCCCGGTCATGGACGCGATCATCGCCGGCGCCCGCGACGGCCTGCCGGTCCTGGGCATCTGCAACGGGTTCCAGATCCTCTGCGAGTCGCACCTGCTGCCCGGCGCGCTGGTGCGCAACGACCACCGCAAGTTCGTCTGCAAGGACCAGCGGCTGCGTATCGAGAACGCGTCGACGGCGTGGACCAGCGGGTACGCAACTGGCCAGGAGATCGTCATCCCGCTGAAGAACGGCGAGGGCGGCTACGTCGCCAGCGACGCGACGCTCGACGAGCTCGAGGCCGAGGGCCGGATCATCGCCCGCTACCTAGACGGCAACCCCAACGGCTCCTACCGCGACATCGCCGGGGTCAGCAATGCCGCCGGCAACGTCGTGGGGCTGATGCCGCACCCGGAGCACGCGGTCGAATCCCTCACCGGCCCGTCCACCGACGGCCTGGGCTTCTTCTCCTCGGTGATCGCGTCGGTCCTGAGCTCGACGCTCGCCACCGCGCGCTGATCCGCGCCGGCGACCCGCGGCCCTCGATACCTGTGGATCTCTTGGACGACGCGCAGCTGGCGGCTGACCTGGTGCGAGCGGCGGGCGATCTGGCGGCGCGCATGCGCGCCGAAGGGATCGACGTCGATCGCAAGACGAGCATCACCGATGTCGTGTCGTCGGCCGATCACGCCGCCGAGGCCATGATCACCGCGCAGCTGGGGCTGCATCGCCCCCTCGATGGGCTGGTGGGCGAGGAGGGCGCGCGCAGTTCGGCGCAGTCCGGGCGCACGTGGTACGTCGACCCCGTCGACGGCACCTTCAACTTCGTCCAGGGCCTGAGCGCCTGGTGCAGCGCCGTCGGGCTCGAGGTTGACGGCCAGCCGGCGCTCGGCGCCGTCTACCACCCGGCTCAGGACGAGCTGTGGGTCGGCGGGCCCGACGTCCCGACGACGCTCAACGGCGCGCGCGTGGCGCCGCTGGCCGACCTGCCGCTGGCGCAGCTGCCGCTGGCCACCTATATCCACTACAACACCCTGGGCGTGGCGGCGGTGCGCGAGCCGATCATCGCGGCGATGGCGGCGACGTCCACGGTGCGCATGCTCGGTTCGGGCTCGGTCGAGCTGGCCGCCCTGGCCGGCGGACGGCTCGGGGTGTGGATGCAGCAGGACAGCGCCCCCTGGGACTGGCTGCCGGGGGCTGCGCTGGTCATCGGCGCCGGCGGGGTTGCGCGCACGATCCCGGTCGGCGGGCACAGGTGGCACATCGCCGGTCCGGCCAACGCCGTTGCGGAGCTCGCCGAGCTCGTCATCGCCACGAGCACGATGTCCAGCGATCACAGTAAATAGGGTGGAGATATGAGCGACAGTCCCGTCATCGATTCGGTGTCCCTGGCAGCTAATACGCCGGACGTCGCCCAGCCCTTCGCCTTGCTTGGCCTGAAGGACGACGAGTATGCCCAGATCCGCGAGATCCTCGGGCGGCGCCCCACCTCGGCTGAGCTGACTATGTACTCGGTCATGTGGAGCGAGCACTGCTCCTACAAGTCCTCCAAGGTCCACCTCCGGCAGTTCGCCGATAAGGCCCCGAAGTCCGATGCGCTGCTGGTCGGGATGGGCGAGAACGCCGGCGTCGTCGACATCGGCGAGGGCTGGGCCGCGACGTTCAAGATCGAGTCGCATAACCACCCGTCCTACGTCGAGCCGTACCAGGGCGCGGCGACCGGTGTCGGCGGGATCGTCCGCGACATCCTGACCATGGGCGCGCGCCCGATCGCGATCATGGATCCGCTGCGGTTCGGCCTGGCCGATGCGCCGGACACCGCTCGCGTGCTCCCGGGGATCGTTGCGGGCGTAGGCGGCTATGGGAACTGCCTCGGCCTGCCGAACATCGGCGGCGAGGTCGTGTTCGACGCCAGCTACGGCGGCAACCCGCTGGTCAATGCGCTGTGCGTGGGCGTCATGCGCACCGACGGCATCAAGCTGGCCCACGCCAGCGGCGCCGGAAACCTGATCATCCTGTTCGGGGCCAAGACCGGGCGCGACGGCATCGGCGGGGTGTCGGTGCTGGCGAGCGCGACCTTCGGCGACGATGGCCAGCCCGCGGCGCGCCCGGCGGTCCAGGTCGGCGACCCGTTCGTGGAGAAGGTCCTCATCGAGTGCTGCCTGGAGATCTTCGAGCAGGACCTCGTGGTCGGCATTCAGGATCTGGGCGGCGCGGGGCTCTCCTGCGCGACCTCGGAGCTGGCCAGTGCCGGCGACGGCGGGATGCTCGTCTGGCTGGACCAGGTGCCGCTGCGCGAGGCCTCGATGTCGCCCGAGGAGGTGCTGGCCTCGGAGTCGCAGGAGCGCATGTGCGCGGTGGTGGCGCCGGACAAGGTCGCCCAGTTCCTGGCCGTGTGCGAGAAGTGGGACGTTGTGGCCACCACGATCGGGCAGGTCACCGAGACCGGCCGCCTGGAGATCCTCTGGAACGGCGAGCTCATCGTCGATGCGCCGCCACGGACCATAGCCCACGATGGACCGGTGTACAACCGGCCGATGGCGCGGCCGGACTCGCAGGATGCGCTAATCGCATCGTCGGCTAACGACCTCGCACGGCCGTCCTCGCCCGATGAGCTGCGGGCGACGCTGCTGCAGATGATCGGGTCGCCCAACCTGGCCGACAAGAGCTGGGTCACCGATCAGTACGACCGCTACGTCATGGGCAACACGGTGCTGTCCCAGCCCGAGGACGCCGGGATGGTCCGGGTGCACGAGGACAGCGACCTCGGCATCGCCCTGGCCACCGACGGCAACGGCCGCTACACCGCGCTCGACCCCTACGCCGGCGCGCAGCTGGCGCTGGCCGAGGCGTACCGCAATGTCGCCACCACCGGCGCGCGGCCGTTGGCCGTGACCAACTGCCTGAACTTCGGGTCGCCCGAGGACCCGGCCGTCATGTGGCAGTTCGCCGAGGCCGTGCGCGGCCTGGCCGATGGCTGCCAGATCCTGGGCATCCCGGTCACCGGCGGGAATGTCAGCTTCTACAACCAGACCGGGTCGACGCCGATCCTGCCGACCCCGGTCATCGGCGTGCTCGGCGTGATCGACGATGTCACCCGCCGGACGCCGCACGCCCTCGTGGGCGATGGCTCGCTGCTCTACCTGCTGGGCGACACCAGCGAGGAGTTCGGCGGATCCGAGTGGGCCAACGTGGTGCATAGCCACCTGGGTGGTGTGCCGCCGAAGGTGGACTTCGCCCGCGAGGCGCTGCTGGCCGACGTTCTGATCAACTCCTCGCGGGACGGGCTGATCGACTCCGCGCACGACCTGTCCGATGGCGGTTTCGCCCAGACGATCGTGGAGTGCTGCCTGCGCGGCAACGTCGGCGCGCGCATCATCGTCCCGGCTGGCCTGGACCCGTTCACGTTCCTGTTCAGCGAGTCGGCGGGGCGGGCGCTGGTGGCCGTGCCGCGCACCGAGGAGATCCGCTTCACCGACATGTGCGCGGCGCGGCAGTTGCCGTTCGCGCGGGTCGGCGTGGTCGACGTCCTGGCGACCGAGCTGGAGATCCAGGGCCAGTTCAGCGTGCCGCTGCGGGAGCTTCGCGCCGTGTGGTCCGCGACGCTGCCCGCGCTCTTCGGCTGAGCTTCACGACCCGGGGGCTGGGCGGGGTTGTGGGCGGCGGTGGGGAACGGTCATCGCGGCCAGGCCAGCGCCGATCAGCGCCAGGCCGGCGGCGGTGGCCCACGACGCGTCCTCACCCAGCACGACGAGGCCCAGCCCCGCGGCGACGGCGGGCTCGGCCAGGCTGAGCGTCGCGGCCGCGGCGGGCGGCGTGGTTCGGAGGCCGCGCCCGTAGAGCACATAGGCCACGGCGGTGGCGGCGAGCGCGAGCCACGCGGCCACGAGTGCGCCGCGCCAGCTGAGCAGCCAGCGCGGGTCCCCACCGAGCAGGACGGGCGCCAGCAGCAGACCGGCCCCGCCGAACATGGCGGCCATGACGCCCGTCGACCATGCGCCGCGGCGGATGAGCGCCGACGCCGCCAGTGCATAGCCGGCATACGAAAGGCCGGCGCCGAGCGCCAACCCGACGCCGACGGCATCACCATCGCCGCCGCCTGATCCGACCAGCACGCCCGCCCCGCCGACGGCCAGCGCGGTAGCAACGCCCCATCTGCGCGTGAGGGCCGTGCCGAGCAGCCCTCGCGCCAGGAGCCCGGTCAGCACCGGCGCGGAGCCGATAGCCACCACAGTGCCCACCGCCACGCCCGTCCGATCGACGGCGCTGAAGAAGGCCAGCTGATACGCGGCAACCGCGACGGCGCCGAACGCGAGCAGGGCAACACGGGCCCGGCCGCGGATCGGGTCTCCCAATGGCGGCAGCGGCGGCCGGGTGCGCGCGGCGTGAACCACGAGCAGCAGCCCGCCCAGGAGGATCCGGGCCGCGCCGATCGACAGCGGGCTCGCGCCGTCCGGGGCGTAGTGCGCAGCCGTGCCCGTCGTCCCCCACAGCACCGCCGCCGCCAGCACCCACATAAAGCGTGAGCGTGCCACTTCTACGCTGGCCCCGTGACGCCCGCCCGCGATCCCTACGCGACCGACGCCCGCCTCCTGGACGAGCAGGTCGCCGCCATCGTCGACTGGCTGCGCGCCCTGCGCGAGGACGCTCCGGCGGCGTTCGCGCAGCCCACCGTCCTGGCCGGCTGGGACATTCGCACGCTGACCGCGCACCTGGTGCTGATCGTCGAGCGGATGCTGCCGTGGCTGGACCGCCCGTCGATCAGCCGGCCGCTGTCGGCGTCGCAGTACGTGCTGCAGTACCGATCCTCGGCCGCGGCGATCGCCGAGTCGACGCTGGCCGTCGCCGCCGATCGCCCGGCGAGCGAGCTGATCGACCAGCTCGCTGATGCCCGCGTCGCGGTGCGGGAGGCGCTGCCCCGCTACCGGGCGGCCGACGTCATCGACGCCGCCCGCGGGCCGATCACCGTGGGGGACTGGGTTGCCACCCGGCTGGCCGATGTGGTGGTGCACGCCGACGACCTGGCCCGGTCGATCCCGGACCGCGACCCGGTTCCGATCGCGCCCGGGGCCCTCCGGCGGGTAGCCCGGCTCTGCGCGCACATGCTGTCCGAGCGCGCGCCCGGCCGCGCCGTCGAGCTCCGGGTGCCGCCGGCCGTCGCCATCCAGATCGTCGAGGGCCTGACGCACACCCGCGGCACGCCGCCCAATGTGGTCGAGACCGACCCGCTGACGTGGCTGCGCCTGGCGACCGGGCGCGTCACCTTCGCCGAATCCGCCGCCGACGGGACGCTTCGGGCCAGCGGGAGCCGGGCCGACCTGAGCGCCCTGCTCCCACTCTTCAGCTAGTCCGGGCGTCCTGACGGTTCTAGACGGCGGCGGCGGCGGTCACGGCCGGGTACTGCGCGTACAGCGCAGCCACCTCGTCGTGCAGCGCCGCTGGGTCGACGCCCAGGGCCACGCCCTCCCGGACGCGGACAACGCCATCGACCAGCACCGTCCGAACCTCGGCCCGGCTGAGGGAGTAGACCAGCGTGGAGAACGGGTCGACGCCCACGGCCAGCGGCGTCGAGCCGGCCAGGATCACCACATCGGCCAGCTTCCCGGCCTCGAGCGACCCGGTCAGGTGGTCGATGCCCAGCGCCCGCGCACCGCCGATCGTCGCCATCTCGACCAGCTGCCGGGCCGTCACCGCGCCCGGCCCGGACGTCAGCGCGTGCAGCATCCCGGACAGGCGCATCGCCAGGAACAGGTCGAGGTCGTTGGACGACGCCGGCCCATCGGTGCCCAGGCCCACGGCGATGCCGCGAGCGAGGATCTCCGGCACCCGCGCCACGCCCGAGGCCAGCTTCATATTCGACGCCGGGCAGTGGGCCAGCCCGCGGGACCGCTCGAAGCGAGCCTCGATCGTGTCCAGGTCGCTGTCGCTCAGGTGCACCGCGTGCGCCAGCAGCACATTGCCCTCGAGGATCCCGGTGCGCTGCAGGACCTCGATCGGCGTCGCGCCGTGCTGGTCGCGCACCAGGTCCATCTCCCCGGGGTTCTCGGCCGCGTGGATCTGCACCAGCGCGTCGAACTCGGCGCCGAGGGCGGCAATGCGCAGCAGCTGCGGCTCGGTGAGGGTGTACGAGGAGTGCGGGCAGATCGTGGTGCGCAGCGCCAGCCCGGGCTCGTGCTCGGCCAGCCACGTGCGGGCCGCGGCGAAGGCCTCGTCGAAGTCAGCGTGCTCGACGGTCAGGCCGTTGATCAGCGTCGGCCCGGCGATGAGGCGGAACCCCAGCTCCTCGGCCACGGCCGTGCTCGTGTCGGGATAGAAGAACATGTCCGCCGCAGTGGTGACGCCGGCCTGGAGGCTCTCGGCGATGGCGATGGATACCCCGAGGCGGACGGTCTCGGCGTTGACGAAGGCGGTCTCCAGCGGCCAGACGGCGGCGAGGAATCCCTGCAGATCGCGGTCATCGGCGGTGCCGCGGAACAGCGTCATCCCGAAGTGCGTGTGGGTGTTGATCAGCCCCGGCAGCACGAAGCCGCCCGCAGCGTCGAGCACCTGCGCCCCGGCCGAGATCGCGGCGTCGATGCGCCGGTCGCCGGCGGCCGCGACCGCGACGATCCGGTTGCCGGAGATCAGCACCGATCCGCCCTCGATCACCGTGCCGCGGGCGTCGGCCGTCACGATCCGGCCGTTGCGGATCACCAGGGTGGTCGCGGGCATCATGCGGTTCCTCCAAAAGTTGTGGATATAAGAGCATCGAGGGCGACTTCCGCCGCCCGCCCGACCGAATCGCGCACCTCGGGAGTGTGCGGGTTGTACGGCGCGTCGTCGGCACTGCCCCCGTCGATGACCAGGAGCCCGGCACGCTGATAGCCCCGCGCGGCGGCATGGACGAACAGCGCCGACAGCTCCATCTCCAGCGCGATGACCCCGGACGCCGCATAGATGGACGTCGGCAGCGGGAGCAGCCCCGGGTGGAACAGCGCGCGGGTCCAGGCCAGGCTGCGCCGCGCCGACGCCCCGCGGTCGCGCGCTGAAGCGGCAAGGGCCAGCACGAGCTCGGGCGTCGCGTAGGCGGGGTACTCCGGCGGCAGCATCTGGGCGGTGACGCCGTCGTCGCGCACGGCCGCCTCGGCGATCACCAGGTCCCCCGCGCGCAGATCCGCCGTCATCGCCCCGGCGGTGCCCAGTCGGATCAGCCGCCGCGCGCCCCCGGCGTGCAGCTCCTCGAAGAGGCAGATCGCCCCGGCCGCGCCTACCCCGTGCGACGCGACGACCACGTTCGCCGAGATTCCGGACGGAGTTGTCCAGGAGCCGATCCAGCTCTCGTACTCCCGCAGCGACGCGAGCAGCCGGCCGCCGGACAGCAGTGCGCCGATCCGGCGTGCCCGCGCGGGGTCGCCCACCACCAGCGCGTAGACCGGCAATCCGGCCGCTGGCAGCCCCGTGATCGGCTGAGCCTGCACGCCGGCGGAACCGGGTGCGCCGGCGTCAATCGAGCCAGGGGTCACACGTTCGCTCATAGGAGAAGCCTGCCATGCGGCTACCGGGCGCCCGTAGACTCACCAACTGTGGCGCGCGGCGACGGAAACCTGTCCCATGACCTACTACCCGGCGAGAAAGGCCCGCAGGATGCCTGTGGCGTCTTCGGCGTCTGGGCACCCGGTGAGGAAGTCGCGAAGCTGACCTACTTCGGTCTGTACGCACTCCAGCACCGGGGCCAGGAAGCGGCCGGGATCGCGGTCAGCGACGGGTCCTCGCTGGTGGTCTACAAGGATCTCGGCCTGGTGTCGCAGGTCTTCGACGAGGCCACGCTGGCCACCCTCCGCGGGCACATCGCCGTCGGCCACACCCGCTACGCCACCACCGGCGCGGGCACGTGGGAGAACGCGCAGCCCACCTTCCGCACCACCAAGGCCGGCACGGGCCTGGCCCTGGGCCACAACGGGAACCTCGTGAACACCGCCGAGCTGGCTGCCGCCTACGCCGCCGAGGGCCACGACGTCGAGGATCTGATCGGGTCCACCACCGACTCCGACCTCGTCACCGCCATGCTGGCCTCGCGCCTGGACGTGTCGGTCGAGCAGGCCGCGATGGAGGTCCTGCCGAAGCTGCGCGGGGCCTTCTCCTTCGTCTTCATGGACGAGCACACCCTGTACGCCGCCCGCGACCCCCAGGGCGTCCGCCCGCTGGTGCTCGGGCGCCTGGACCGCGGCTGGGTCGTCACCAGCGAGACCGCCGCGCTCGACATCGTCGGTGCGTCGTATGTGCGCGAGATCGAGCCCGGCGAGGTCATCGCCATCGACGAGGACGGCCTGCGCTCCCAGCATTTCGCGCCGGCCAAGCCCAAGGGCTGCCTCTTCGAGTACGTCTACCTGGCCCGCCCCGACACCACGATCGCCGGGCGCAATGTGCACGCCGCCCGCGTCGAGATCGGGCGCCGCCTGGCCCGCGAGGCCCCGGCCGAGGCCGACCTCGTCATCCCCGTCCCGGAGTCCGGCACGCCCGCGGCGATCGGCTACGCCGAGGCGTCCGGGATCCCGTACGGCCTCGGGCTGGTCAAGAACTCCTACGTCGGCCGGACGTTCATCCAGCCGTCCCAGACGATCCGCCAGCTCGGGATCCGGCTCAAGCTCAACCCGCTGCGCGATGTCATCCGAGGCAAGCGCCTTGTCGTGGTCGATGACTCCATCGTCCGCGGGAACACCCAGCGCGCGCTGGTCCGGATGCTGCGCGAGGCCGGCGCGCTCGAGGTGCACGTTCGGATCGCCTCGCCGCCGGTCAAGTGGCCGTGCTTCTATGGCATCGACTTCGCCTCGCCGGCCGAGCTCATCGCCAGCGGCCTGGATGTCGAGGGCATCCGCGCCGCGGTCGGCGCCGACACCCTGGGCTACGTCTCGCTCGAGGGCGTCATCGCCGCCAGCGAGCAGCCCAAGACGCGGCTCTGCGCGGCGTGCTTCACCGGGGAGTACCCGATCCCGCTGCCGGAGGTCATGAGCAAGCACGTGCTCGAGGGCATCGAGCGCGGCGTGGCCCGCACGCCCGCCAACCTCGGCCTGGCCCCGGTCCTGCGGTCCAGCGTCGGCGCATCCGACGCCCTGACTCGGCCGTGACGGCCAGCGGGCCCGGCACCCCGAGTCGTCCCGCGATCCTGACTGTCGACGACGACCCCTCGGTCTCGCGCGCGGTGGCCCGCGATCTCCGCCGCCGTTACGGCAACGACTACCGGATCGTGCGCACCGACTCCGGCCCCGAGGCCCTCGATGCGCTGCGGGAGATGAAGCTGCGCGGCGATCAGGTGGCCGTGCTGCTCGCCGACCACCGCATGCCCGCCATGACCGGAATCGAGTTCCTCGAGCAGGCTATGGATGTGTACCCCGGCGCGCGACGGGTGCTGCTGACGGCGTACGCCGACACCGCGGCCGCCATTGACGCGATCAACCTCGTCGACCTCGACCACTACCTCCTCAAGCCCTGGGACCCGCCGGAGGAGAAGCTCTACCCGGTGATCGACGAGCTGCTGGGGACGTGGAAGGCCACCGGGTTCCAGGCCGTCCCCGAGACGAAGGTGATCGGCAACCGCTGGTCGACCCGCTCGTTCGAGGTCCGCGATTTCCTGGCCCGGAACCAGGTGCCGTATCGGATGTACCTTTCCGAGGAGGCCGAGGGCCAGCGCCTGCTCGCCGCGGCCAAGTCCGGCGCCGACGTTCTGCCGGTGGTCATCACCCCGGGCGGTGTGGCCCTGATCAACCCCACCGACGCGGAGCTGGCCGGCGAGGTCGGCCTCAGCACCGCGCCGGCCGAGGACTTCTACGACCTCGTGGTCATCGGCGGCGGCCCGGCCGGGCTGGGCGCGGCCGTGTACGGCGCATCCGAGGGCCTGCGCACGGTGCTGGTCGAGCGGATGGCCACCGGCGGCCAGGCCGGCCAGAGCTCGCGCATCGAGAACTACCTGGGCTTCCCTGACGGCGTCTCGGGCTCGCAGCTCACCGACCGGGCCCGGCGGCAGGCGCTCAAGTTCGGCGCCGAGCTGCTCACCACGCGCGACGCGGCCGGCCTCGAGGTCAACGGCTCGGCCCGCACCGTCGTGTTCGCCGACGGCGGGCGGATCGGCGCGCACACCATCGTGCTGGCCACCGGCGTCAGCTACTCCCGGCTCGACGCGCCCGGGCTGGACGACCTCACCGGACGGGGAGTGTTCTACGGATCGGCCCTGACCGAGGCGCCTGGCTGCTCGGACCAGGATGTCTACATCGTCGGCGGCGCGAACTCCGCGGGGCAGGCTGCTATGCACTTCGCGCGCTATGCCAAGTCGGTCACCATGCTCGTGCGCGGCACCTCGCTGACGGCATCCATGTCGTCCTATCTGATCGACCAGATCGCGGCCCAGCCGACCATCACGGTGCGCACCTGCACCGAGGTCGTCGAGGCCCACGGCGAGGGTCACCTCGAGTACCTGACGCTTCGGGACTTCGCCACGGGGGAGACGCGGAAGGTGGACGCCGGCTGGCTGTTCGTGTTCATCGGCGCCGTTCCGCGGACCGACTGGCTCGACGGGGTCACCGCGCGCGACGACAAGGGGTTCGTCCTCACCGGGCCCGACCTCGTGATCGACGGCCAGCGCCCGTCCGGCTGGCCGCTCGATCGCGATCCCTATCACCTCGAGACCAGCGTCCCAGGCGTGTTCGTCGCCGGCGACGTGCGCTCATCGTCGGTCAAGCGGGTGGCCTCGGCCGTCGGCGAGGGCGCGATGGCCGTGGCGCTGGTCCATCGCTACCTGGATAGGCCATGACCACAGACACCGCATCTGCCCAGCAGCCTATGGAGTGCACCGTCGAGCTGCTGCGCTCGCTGTTCCTCTTCGAGAAGCTCACCGACGAGCAGCTGGAGTGGGTGTGCCGCGAGGGCCACCTCGAGCATGTGCCGCCTGGCATCGTCTACTCCGAAGGCGATCCGGCCACATGCTTCTACATCCTGGTCGAGGGGGAGGTCGTGCTGTCCGGTCGGGCCAGCGGCGATGAGGTCGACATCTCCCGAACCACGCAGCGCGGGGTGTACGCCGGGGCATGGCAGGCCTACCTGGGCGATCAAGTGCCGCAGATCTACAACAACACGATGCGCGTGACGGTTCCGACCACGCTGGTCGTGCTCGACGCCGAGACCCTCGCCGAGATGATGCGCGAGTGGTTCCCGATGGCGCTGCACCTGCTCGAGGGGCTGTTCTTCGGGATCCGCAACAACTTCCAGGCCGTCGGCCAGCGCGAGCGGCTGCTCGCCCTCGGGTCGCTCTCCGCCGGGCTGACCCATGAGCTCAACAACCCCGCCTCGGCCGCGGTGCGAGCCACCGGGATCCTGCGCGAGCGGGTCGCCGGCATGCGGCACAAGCTCGCGTTCATCGGATCGGGCCGCTACAGCAGCGACGACCTCGCGGGCCTGGTCATGCTCCAGGAGGACGCCGCGGCGCACGTCGCGAAGGCCCCGATCCTGACGCCGATGGAGGCCAGCGACCGCGAGGAGGAGCTGGGCGAGTGGCTCCTGGAGCACGGGGTCACCGCCGCCTGGGACATCGCCTCGACGATGGTGCAGGCCGGTCTTGAGATCGCCTGGCTGGACCAGGTCTACGAACGCGTCGGGGAATCGAACTTCGCCTCGGCGGTCGGCTGGCTGTACTACTCGGTCGAGACCGAGCTGCTGATGAACGAGATCCAGGACTCGACCGAGCGGATCTCGGCGCTCGTCGCTTCGGCCAAGCAGTACTCGCAGCTGGACCGCGCTCCGTGGCAGACTGTCGACATCCACGAGCTGGTGGATAGCACGCTGGTGATGCTGGCGGCCAAGCTCAAGGGCACGCAGGTCATCAAGAGGTACGACCGCTCGCTGCCGCCGATCGGGGCGTACGCGGCCGAGCTGAATCAGGTCTGGACGAACCTGATCGACAACGCGATCCAGGCGATGGCCGGGCTCCCCGACACTGAGGACCGGACGCTGACCATCACGACCAGCCAGGTCGAGGATTCGGTCCTGGTCGAGATCCGCGATACCGGCCCGGGTGTCCCGGTGGAGCTCCAGACGCGGATCTTCGAGCCGTTCTTCACGACCAAGGCGGTCGGCGAGGGGACTGGGCTCGGCCTCGACATCTCCTACCGGATCGTGGTGAAGAAGCACCACGGCGATCTGCGCGTGGAGTCGCGGCCCGGCGATACGCGCTTCGTCGTCCAGTTGCCGCTGTCCACCAACCCGCCTATGGGCGACGCCCTGCCGCTGACGGACGCCCAGCCGCCGAACAGAGCCCTGCCGCCGACCGAAGCCCAGCCGCTGAGCGATGCGGCCGCGCAGATAGGAACCCAGGCATGACCGACGCCCTTCGCGGAATCGATCCGGCCGCGGCGCCCAGCGGGACCGGCTGCGCCGATTGCCTGCCCGCCGGCGGCTGGTGGTTCCATCTGCGCCGCTGCACGCAGTGCGGGAACATCGGCTGCTGCGACACGTCCCCGCAGCAGCACGCCACCGCGCACGCGAAGGCGACCGGGCATCCGATCATCATCAGCTTCGAGCCCGGCGAGGAATGGCTCTGGGATTTCGCCGCCGACGACTACTCCGAGCTGCCGCCGGGCGTCGCGCTCATCGCCCCGAACGCCCATCCCGAGGATCAGCCGGTGCCTGGGCCGTCCGGGTCGGTGCCGCCCGACTGGCGCAGCCACCTGCACATGTGATCGCCGATAAGCTGACGCTGTGACTGAAACTGCGTCGTATGCCGCTGCTGGGGTCGATATCGAGGCCGGCGATCGCGCGGTGGAGCTGATGAAGGCGTCGGTCGCCCGTACCCGTCGCCCCGAGGTTGTGGGCGGGCTGGGCGGATTCGCCGGGCTGTTCAAGCTCGACCTCGCCAGGTACCGCGCCCCGCTGCTGGCCAGCTCGACCGACGGCGTGGGCACCAAGCTCGCCGTGGCCCGGCTGCTCGGCAAGCACGACACCATCGGCATCGACCTCGTGGCCATGGTGGTGGATGACTTGGTGGTGGTCGGAGCCGAGCCGCTGTTCCTGACCGACTACATCGCCACCGGCAAGGTCGTCCCCGAGCGCATCGCCGCGATTGTGGCCGGTATCGCTGAGGGCTGCGTCCGCGCGGGCTGCGCGCTGGTCGGCGGGGAGACCGCCGAGCATCCGGGCCTGATGGCCGACGACGAGTACGACATCTCGGGCACGGGGATCGGGATCGTGGAATCCGATGCGGCGCTTGGCCCGGAGCGCGTGCGTGCGGGCGATGTGCTCCTGGCGCTGGGGTCGTCCGGGCTGCACTCCAATGGCTACTCCCTGGCCCGCCACGTCCTGCTGCCGACGGGCACCGACCAGCTGGGCGAGCTGTCCGTGACCCACGAGGCCCTGGGCGGCCGGACCCTGGGCGAGGAACTGCTCGAGCCCACCCGGATCTACGCCCTCGATGTGCTGGCGCTGGCTGCAACCGGCACCGCCCACGCGTTCGCGCACATCACCGGCGGCGGGCTCGCCGGGAACCTGGTCCGGATCCTGCCGCCGCACCTCGACGCCATCGTCGACCGCTCGACGTGGGCGCCCGGGGGCATCTTCGACCTCATCGGCGCTGTCGGGGGAGTCGCCCGAGCCGACATGGAGCAGACCTTCAATGTCGGCGTCGGCATGATCGCCGTCGTCGCCCCTGACGCCGTCGATGCCGCGCTGGGCCTGCTCGCGCAGCGCGCGGTGCCGGCGTGGCCGATCGGAACCGTGGTCGCCGGAACCGGCAAGGTCCTCATGAACGGCAGCTACGCGGGCAACCCCAGTTGGGGCGCCCGCTGAGCCGCGCGCGCTCCTAGAACCAGGCGCGGCGCACGCTGAGGAAGCCTCGCGTGCGCCGTCGGGTCGCCTGTGCGGTCTGTGTCGCTAGTCGATCAGCGTGAGCCCGCGGCCCAACGATCATCGTCCTCGGACTCTTCGTCGTCAGTGACGACATGATGCTGCGGGTGCTCTGTGAGCTCCCTCTGCAGGGCAGCGAGATCTGTGGAGTGGGTGTTGTACTTCAGGTCCCTCGCCACTTTTTGCTGCTTGGCCTTCGCTCGGCCGCGGCCCATGGCTGCCCTCGCTCACACGTCATCCGGTCGCACGGCGCCTGTCTGGCAGGCAGTCAGGGCGGTGTTCCGGGGATTGGTCAACTCTCGTGCTCACGAGCGTACCGCCTGACGAAGAGTGCGTGCACGGAGCCTGCAGGTCGGTGCCCCGAGGCACCGGGCAAGGGCCTGCACCACGCCGTGACGAGTGCGTCAATTGCGCCTGCCCCCCGTCGATTCCCGCATCGCTCTGTGAAGAAATGTCGGTTTGGCTTGACGTGTTGAGCGATTGAAGCCAACATTCATTTCACACATCTGCACTAAGCGGTGTGTCAGATTGGGGAGCACCGTGGTCGCCATCGACTCCACACCTGAACCCGAGGCGCTTCTCACGCCGTCGGAGGTCGCATCGCTGTTCCGGGTCGACCCCAAGACCGTCACCCGGTGGGCCAAGGCGGGCAAGCTGACGTCGATCCGGACCCTCGGCGGGCACCGTCGCTACCGCGAAGCCGAGGTCCGCGACCTGCTCAGCGGGAATACCCACCGCTCGACGCTCGCCGAGCCCGCCTAGGTCCTCGCGCACCCGGACAGTCGCGTCGCGGTGTCGGTCCCGCCCCGCAGAATGGGGTCGTGACCACGCCGGTGCAACTGCCGCGCGGCGGGCTCCTTGCCCTCGCGTTCGGGCCCGCCGGCAGCGCCGCACTGGCCTGGACCGACTCCGGGTGCCTGCGCACGCTGTCGATCGCGCCCGCCGAGGCGGCGAAGGTCATAGCCGACCTCGAGCAGGCCCATCGCCCGCGCTGGGTCTGGTGGGCCAACGACGTCCCTGCGCACTTGATTACCGGCGGGCTGCGCGTCGCCACCTGCTGGGACCTGGCCGCCGTCCACCGTCTGCTGCACGGCGGCTGGAGCGCGGAGCCCGCACGCATCTGGGCCGCGCTGCACGATCTGCCGGTCGCCGCGCTGCCTCGCTCCGGGCAGCTGAACCTGCTCGACGGCGCACTCGACTTCGATGTCGACACCAGTGATGGCGCAGGCGGGGATGGGGATGGCGGCGATCCGGAGTCCCCGGTCCGACCGGACGGCTATCTGCGCCCAGAGTGGATCGACGGCGGCTGGGCCCGCACCGCAATGCGAGCCCAGGCGTGGGCCGCACTGGCACTGAGCGCGCAGGCCCAGCAGGAAGCCGCGCTGGCCGCCCTGCGCGTCGGCGGCGATCCGCTGGGAACGGCTCGGTCGGAGTCGGCAGCCGAGCTGCTCTGCGCTGAGCTGGAGGCCGACGGCCTGCCGGTCGATCTCGATCGGGCGCGGGAGCTGATCGGGGACATCATCGGCCCGCCGGCCCGTGACGACGCCCATGCCGGGGAGTTGCGACGGACCCGCGATGCCGCCGTTCTGAGTCACGCCCCGGCTGGTCAGACACCGGATCTGCGCAATCCGCTGCAGGTCAAGGCGCTGCTGGCGCGGGTCGGGATCGATGTGCCCGATACGCGCTCGTGGCGCTTGGCGCCGTTTCGCGGGGCGCATCCGCTGATCGAG
>JAOPVO010000037.1 GCA_025966155.1 Pseudonocardiales bacterium | reverse complement strand
GCCGGTCGTCGCGGCGGCCGTCGTCGCGATCCTCGGCGGGGTCGCCGGGGTGCTGGCCTTCCCGCGGCCGGGGCTCTGGTGGCTGGCCCCGGTGTCGATAGCGGCGCTGTCGGTGGCGGTAGCCGGGCAGGGCCTGCGCCGCTCGGCCTGGCTCGGCTTCCTCTGGGGAGCCGCGTTCTTCCTGCCGCTGCTGCACTGGACGTCGACATTCGTCGGCGCGGCGCCGTGGCTGATCCTGGCCCTGGCCGAGGCCGGGTACATCGCGCTGCTGGCGCCCTTGCTGACCCTGGTGCAGCGGCTGCCGTTCTGGCCGGCGTGGGCCGGCGCGGCATGGGTGGCGCAGGAGGCGCTGCGCGGGCGGGCCCCCTTCGGCGGCTTCCCGTGGGGGCGCTGGGCGTTCAGCCAGTCCACGGCCCCGACCCGCTGGTTCGCCGCCCTGGCCGGGGCGCCGGGCGTCACCTTCGTCGTGGCGCTGGCAGGAGCGCTGATCGCCGCCGCCATCCTGCGCGGGCTGGGCGCGCCCCGCCCGAACCGTCGGGTGCCCGTCGGCGTCGTGGGCGGCCTCCTCGCGGGGGCGCTGGGCCTCATGGCCGCGGGCTGGGGCCTCGGCCCGCTCCTGCGCCCGGACGCCGGCGGCCCGAGCATCACCATCGCCCTGGTCCAAGGCAGCGTGCCGGACCGCGGGCTGGAGTTCAACGAGCGGCGCAGCCAGGTGCTCGCCAACCACGTCAACGAGACCCTGGAGCTGGCCCGGCGGATCGAGGCCGGCGAGCTGGCCCGTCCCGACCTCGTGCTCTGGCCCGAGAACGCGTCCGATATCGACCCGTATGAGGACCCCGAGGCCGCCGCCGCCATCACCAGCGCGGTCGAGGCGGTCGGAGTGCCGATCCTCGTCGGGGCGATCCTGGACGGGCCCGGCGACGATCACGTCACCAATGTCGGCATCCTCTGGTCGCCGGCCACCGGCCCGGGGGAGCAGTACGCCAAGCGCCACCCCGTGCCGTTCGGGGAGTACATCCCGCTGCGCTCGATCGCCCGGAAGATCAGCAAGGACGTCGACCTCGTGCGCCGCGACATGGTGGCCGGGGAGGGCGACGGCCGCATCGATGGGGCCGCGGTGCCCCTCGGCGACGTCATCTGCTTCGAGGTCGCCTACGACAGCCTGGTCCGCTCCTCGGTCGAGGCCGGCGCGCAGCTGCTGGTGGTGCAGACCAACAACGCGACCTTCGGCCACAGCGCCGAGACCTACCAGCAGCTGGCCATGAGCCGGCTGCGCGCAGTGGAGCACGGCCGGGCCGTCGCCCAGGTCGCCACCAGCGGCAAGAGCGCGATCATCGCCCCCGATGGCTCGGTCCAGGCCGAGTCCGCCCAGCTGTTCAGCCCGGCGCTGCTGGTCGAGCAGGTGCAGACGCGCACATCGCTGACCCTCGCCACCCGGGTGGGGGCGTGGCCCGAATGGGTGCTGACCGCAGCCGCCCTGCTCGCCGGGGCGGCCGCCGCGCTGGCCGCCCGCCGCCAACGGGCCGCGCCCATCCCGGATACTGCGACCACCCGCACTGACACCGCATCCGATACCGCCACCGAGGAGACCACCGCATGACCACCGAGCCGACCGGCCCGACCCGGACCGCACTGGTGGTGATCCCGACGTACAACGAGCGGGAGAACATCGAGCCCATCGTCGGGCGGGTGCGGGCCAGCGCCCCCGCTGCGCACATCCTGATCGTCGACGACGGCAGCCCGGACGGCACCGGCGACATCGCCGACCGGCTCAGCGCCGCGGACACCTCCGTCCATGTCCTGCATCGCACTGCCAAGGCCGGGCTCGGGGCGGCCTACATCGCCGGCTTCGGCTGGGCCCTGGCGCAGGAGCACCCGCGCTTCGAGTTGCTCATCGAGATGGACGCCGACGGCTCGCATGCCCCCGAGCACCTGCCGGCCCTGATCGCCAAGGCCGAGCACGCCGACGTCGTCGTCGGCTCGCGCTGGGTGCGCGGCGGCCAGGTCGTCAACTGGCCCAAGCGCCGCGAGGCGCTCTCGCGTGGGGCGAATCTCTACACGCGCCTGGCCCTGGGGATCGGCGTCCGCGATTCGACCGCGGGATTCCGGGCCTACCGGCGCGAGGTGCTCGAGGCGATCCCGCTGGGCTCCGTCGATTCGCAGGGCTACTGCTTCCAGGTGGATATGACCTGGCGGGCCGCGCAGCAGGGCTTCGTCATCGCCGAGGTGCCGATCACGTTCCTGGAGCGGGAGCACGGCGAGAGCAAGATGAGCGGCTCGATCGTCCGCGAGGCCTATGTCAAGGTGACCAAGTGGGGCCTGGCCCGCCGCCGGTCCCAAGTTGCGGACCTGGCGCGACGGGCACTCCGGCGCTAACCGGCAAGCCCTGCCGACCCGAGACTAACCCTCGACCCGACATTGAGACTGTCTATGCGTAATTGGTCAGGCGGACTTGGTGTTGGAGCGGCGGGCCTTCAACACATCGAGGCGCTCCGCGAGAACGTCCTCGAGGTCGGCGATGGAGCGGCGCTCGATCAGCATGTCCCAGTGGGTGCGGGGCGGCTTGACCTTCTTGGCCTCCGTCACCGGACCGTTGATGCGCTCGGCGACCGTGCCGTCAAGGCGGCAGTCCCAGGTGCCGGGGATCTCGGCCTCCTCGGAGAACGGGACCGTGAAGGTGTGTCCGCGCAGGCAGCGGTAGTCCGCGCCCTGGCGCGGCGCAATCTCCGCGCCGTACTCGTTCTCATAGCTGACGGAGCCCATTCGGCTGCCCCGCAGGGTTCGATCGGCCATGGTCCTACTCCTCTTCCTCGGTACAGCATTTGCAGCGGAACAAGATTCACGCGGTCCGGCATTTACGGCGGGCCACGGTCGTGCTAAGGCGACGCAAGGCCAACGAGCCGACTCCCCGCCTTGTTCCCAGCCGTTCGCTCGGCGGGCGACGATCCCGACCGGCAAGGTACGACATCGGTTCCAGTATGTACTCGATACCCACGCGGGTGCCTCACGACGCGTTCACATGGACGCGAGATAGGCCACTCAGGCCGGCTCCGGCGGCTCGAGCCGGAGCTGGCCGGGCGCGGGGGAGTCCGGGCCGAGCACTCCGCGCACGAAATGGCGACGGCAGAGCACCTGGTAGCGGACCGGGGCATCGCGCGCGGTATCGGCGACCACGACGGTGTCGCCCTCGCGCACAACCCGCCCGTCGACGACGCGGGCGTTCTGGCGCCCAGCGCGCCCGCACCAGCACAGCACCTCGACGTGGACCGGCGCGATCTCATCGGCGAGCTCGACGAGGCGGCGGGCGCCATCGAACAGCTCGCTCCGGAAGTCGGTGATCAAGCCGAAGCAGAAGGCGTCGACGTGGTGCTCATCGACGAGCTCGGCGAGCTGGTCGACATGCTCGGCGGTGAGGAAGCCGGCCTCGTCGATGATCAGGTAGTCCACGCGGTGGCCGCGCGCCCAGTGCTCGCGCACGAGCAGACGCAGATCCATGTCATCGACGATCTCGATCGCATCGTGGGTGAGGCCGACGCGGGTGGTGATGCGCGGCGAGGCCGAGCGGTCGTACCGGGTGAGGACGAGGCCGCTTCGGCCCTGGCGGGCCTGATTGTGGTGCATCTGCAGCGCGAGGGTGGATTTGCCGCAGTCCATCGGGCCGTAGAAGAACTTGAGGACGGCGTCGCGATAGTCGCTCATCGATGCCTCATGGGGCTCAGGCGCCTCATAGATACGCAGCCTCGAGGTGCAGCGCCTCGCGCAGGTGACGCGGCGGCAGGCTGCCGTGGGACAGCGCCTCGTCGTGCAGCTCCCGCTCGCTGGCACCCAGCCGGGCGGCGCGGAGATCGGCCATCGCCTCTCGGACCTCCAGGTAGCCCACGTAGTAGGTGCTCAGCTGGGTGGAGGTGAGCTGGACGCGGCGCCACTTGCCGGCGGCCTCGCCCTCCTCCTGGAACCCGCGCTCGATCATGAGGGTCATGGCCTCGCCCTCGGACAGCTCCCCGGTATGGAAGCGGACATCGAGGATCGCGTTGATGATCATCCGGAGCTGCATCTTCAGCTGCTGCATGCGCAGGGCGCCGGCCAGCTCCGGCGACGCGTCGGCGCGGAACCCGTGGTCGGCGACCAGTTCCTCCGCATACACCGCCCAGCCCTCGGTGAAGGTGCCGCTCCAGTACGCCCGCCGCACATCGGTGTTCCCGCGGTACCGGCGGCTGTGCGCCATCTGCAGCGCATGCCCGGGGACGCCCTCATGGACGGCGAGGTCGTAGAGCATGTGGGAGTTGTACTCCCGGTAGAACGACGCGATCCGCTCCGGCGACCAGGACGCCGGCGCGGGGGAGACGGCGAAGAAGGTCGGCAGGGCCGCCGTCTCCAGCGCGCCCGGCGGCCGGCAGTGCGCCACGGCGATGCCGCGGTCGATCTCCGGCATCTCGATGACCTCGAGCATCGCCTCGAGATCGTCCGGGACGGTGACCAGGCCGTGATCGCGGGTGAACGCGATCGCCTCGCGCAGCGCCGTGCGGGCGCCGTCCAGGATCGTCGCGCCGGTCGGGGCATCGTCGGCGAGGCGGTCCAGCACATCGCGAACCGTGCCGGCATCGGCGCGGGCCGCCCCGCGCAGCCGCCCGGCCTCGGTGACGATCTGCTCGCTGACCCGATCCAGATCGACCTGCGCGCGGGCCAGCAGCGTCGGCCCGTCCATCGGGGTATCCAGGGTCAGCCAGAGCTTGGCCGCGTAGCGCTCGGGCCCCAGGCGCGCGGCTCCAGTGGCGGTGGCCTGCAGCGCCTCCAGCCAGCCGAGGTGCTCGACGACGGCAGCACGGGCATCGGCCAGCGGCTGCTCCAGGGCCCGGGCGGATTGGCCGGCGCCCTGATCAACAGCCTGCGCGGCGGCACCGGGCACAACGACATCGAGCAGGGCCAGCGTCCCGCGGAATTGGGCCAGTGCGGTCTCGGCGTGGATCCGGGGGATCGGGCCGTCCAGCCGGGCCCGGGCAGCGGCCAGATAGTCGGGGGTGGCGCGCAGTCGCCCGGCCAGTGAGGCCAGCCGCTCGGGCAGCGGGGCGAAATCGCGGGCCAGCAGCACCGCGATGCCGCGGCCGGGGTTGTGGGTCATCGGGTTCCACTGCGCCTCGAGCAGTTGGGTGTGCGCAACGAGCTCCGACGTCAGCGCCGTGCGCAGGATCTCCGCGTCGATGGCGTCGGGCTCGCCGATGTCCTCGGTCGGGATGGAATCAAGCGCGGCCAGCGCCGAGCGGACATCGCGCAGCCGCCCGTCCTCGGCCTCGGCGGACGGATCGGGCAGGCGGTCGTCGTAGGCATGGACGCCGAGCAGGCTCGCGCGCACCGGGTTGTGCTCGAGCGCGTCGGCGAGGACCACGGCGGCGGCGGAGGCGAAGGTCGCGGCGGGATCCGTCATGGCAGACACGGTATCGGCGTCGCGGCCGGGAACCTTACGGCTGGCTCCCGCCGTCGACCGGCCCGGCCCAGTAGACGGTCAGCGCGTGCGTGCTCTTGGCGAACCGGAAGACGGCTCCGCCGCGGGTCACCTCGCCGTCGCGGGCGAGGTCGGTGGAGCCCTGAGGGGAGTCGACGACGACGTCACGCGCGGTCCACTCGGAGTAGATCGGGCTGCGGGCAAGGCGCCCGAGGAGGGCCGCTGCGACCAGCCGGACGAACTCGATCGGGCGCCCGGCGTCGACGAGGCGGATGTCCAGGAGCCCGTCGTCGAGCTGGTTCCTGCCCCGGGGCAGGTAGCCGGCGGGCTGGTATCGGCCGCTGCCGACGAACACCATCGCTACCCGTCGGCGACGGCCGTCGATGGTGACCTCGAGTGCCTCCTCGCGGCGCATGACCAGCCAGGTGGCGATCACCGCGGCGATCGGCTTGCCCACGCGGGCCTCCCACCGCTCGCGGCAGCGGACGAAGGCGGGGTAGCTGCCCAGGCTGGCGGTGTTGAGGAAGATCCTGTCGTTGACCAGCCCGACGTCGACCCGCACCGCGGTGCCCGCGCGCACAGCCTCGATCATCGCGTCGGCGAGCTCCCCGGCGTCGTCGGCCTTGGCGCCGCCGAGGTCCCCGGCGAAGTGGTTGAACGTGCCGCCCGGCAGCACCAGGAGCGGCACATCGGCCTCGATCGCCATCTGGGCCGCGCAGTTGACGGTTCCGTCGCCGCCGCCGACCGCCAGCACCTGCGCCCGCTTCGCCGCGGAGCGCATGACCTGCGCGATGTCGTCGTGCTCGACGTCCAGCTCGACGATCTCGGCGGCCGGGAGCTGCTCGGCGAGGATCTCGGCCAGCGCCGGTCGGTTCGACGGGCCGGATGAGGGGTTGATGACCGCGACGACGCCCTCCCCATTCGGGCGCGGGCGCTGCGGGGCGGCCAGCGGCGGATGCGGGTCATGGGTGGGGGCCGGGCGGGCCGGCAGCGCGACCTTGCCGAGGCCGGCGATCGTCGCGCCAAGGGCGAACCCGGCCGCGACGTCGCCCGGGTAGTGCACGCCGGTGTAGACGCGGGAGAAGCCGACCGCCCCAGCCAGGGCCCCCAGCGGGATGGCGGCCCCGGGCAGCTCCAGTGCGGCGCCGACAGCGAAGGCGGCCGCCGAGGCCGAGTGCCCGGACGGGAACGACGACGACGTCGGGATGCGCCGGGCCAGGCGGATCAGGGGCACGCCAGCGCGCTGGGGCCGGTCGCGGTTCGACAGGCGCTTGGCCAGCTGGTTGGCCACCGCGCTGGTGGCGGCCACCGACGCCAGCGCCCTGGTCGCGGCCCGGCGGTCCTTGCGGCCGCCGAGCATGAGCCCCGCCCCAATGGCCATCCAGAGCTTCGAGAAATCGGCGGCCTGGCTGAGGCGCGGCATGGTCGCATCGAGCACGGGGGACTCGACGCGGGATAGCCGATCGAAAAGCGAGGTGTCGGTGCGGGCGAGTCGCTGGCGGACGGTGCGCGGCTTCGGCATCCAGGCTCTGTGCCCTGCGCGGGGGCTATGCACTCACAATCAGACGGCCCAAATGATCAACGGCGCATCGATCATCATCGCGTCGGCATCGCGGGCAGGCCGTCGATGCTCGCGGTGTTCTTATCCTGCCAATAGCCGTCGAAGTACTCCGGGTCGCGGCGCTCGTGCGACCGGTCGAGCACCTCGCGGTCAGATTCGAACTGCATGAACGGCACCGCGTAGCCGCACGAGTCCGACACGCGCTCGACGTCGACGACGACGATGGAGCGCTGGCCCAGGGTGCGGTCCTTGGGGAACGCCGTGCGCAGCTCCTCGAATCCGGCGTCGGCGGGGAGCAGCACCTTTCCCGTCCCGTGCAGCCGGACGATATTCGGCGGGCCGTCGAAGGCGCAGAACATCACGACGATGCGGCCGTTCTCGCGCAGGTGCGCGATGGTCTCGGCGCCGGATCCGGTGTAGTCGAGGTAGGCCACCTGGGTCGGCCCGGTGACGGCGAAGGTGCCGGCCATGCCCTTGGGGGAGATGTTCACCCGCCCGTCCCCGGAGAGCGGGGCGCTGCCGACGAAGAACACAGGCTGCGCGGTCATCCAGGTGGCGAGCTTGTCGCTGATGCTCTCGTAAACGGCGCTCATGCGGTGGAGCGTGCCACCGATCAGCCCCTCGCGGCGAGCTATTTGCCGTACACCGACACATGCCTGGCGCTGCGCCCGTCGAAGGCCTCGCCGTGCCAGCCGGCGCTGCGCTCGCGCAGGCGCAATCCGGCCAGACGGGCCATCAGGTCCATCTCGCTGGGCCAGATATAGCGGGTGGCTATGGGCGTGATGCGGATGCCCTGCGGCCCGAGCGTCACATGGCTCTCATCCAGGATCTGCGTGACGCGATCGAAACGGGCGACATCGAGGGTCACGGAGTCCGCCTCGACCCGCTCGGCCTGCACGTACTGGTCGCCGGGCAGGGCGAGGAAGTCGTTCGGCACGGTCGCCTCGACCACGAACGCGCCGTCGTCAGCCAATTGCCGGGCCGCATTCTGGAAGCAGCGGACCTGGCCCTCCTGGGTGAGCAAATTGAAGATCGTGTTGAAGACCAGGTAGATCAGCGCATACCCATCGCCGGCCCAGTCGACGGACATATCGCCGTGGACGACGCGTATCTCCGGCCCTCCCGATTTGGCGCGCAGCCGGTCGATCATGTCGGGCGACAGCTCGATCCCGTCGACCCTGATTCCGGTTGCGGCCAGCGGGAGGGCGATGCGCCCGGTGCCGACCGCGAGCTCCAGCACCGGCCCGCCGCGGGCCAGCGCTGACAGATAGGCGACTGTCTCCGCCTCGTCGCCGCGCAGGTGATCGTCATAGCGTGCAGCGATCTCGCCGCTGAAACTGGTGCTCGGATCGAAGCCGTCCATCCGGCCAGTACAGGCGGGCGAGGCATCGTGAGCAAGTGAATTATTCGACGGCCCCAGGGCGGGCGCTCGCGACGGCCTCGGCCATGGCGCGGTCCGCGGCATGCGCAGACGCGCCCAGGCCGGCGATGACGCCCAACTGGTCGGCCTCGGGGCGGTTCTGGCTGAGCTTGGCCTTGCCCTCGACACGCGCCACGGACAGCTCGAGGCCGACGATGGCCCGCAACTGCCCGGCCACGAACCGCTCGGGCGCATCGGTGACCCGCCACGGCTGGGCGCGTCCCGCCTCATGCCGATCGGTGAGCCTCTGGACCTGGGCCCGCAGCCAATCCACGTCGTCGTGGGCGATCAGTGCGCCGTGCACGTGCAGGACCTCGTAGTTCCAGGTCGGCACGACCCGGCCGTGCTCGGCCTTGCTGGCGTAGAGGCCGGGGGAGACATAGGCATCCACCCCGGCGAAGATAGCCAGCGATTCACCCGTGGCGACGGCTTGCCAGTGCGGGTTGCTGCGCGCGACATGACCGAGCAGCGCACCCCGCTTCTCGTCGAGGTACATCGGCACGGGAGTCGACACCAAGCCGTCGGCGGTCGGGGTCACGAGGTGCGCGAGTCCACCGGCGCGCAGCGCGAGCGATGCCTGCTCGGGCGTGAGGGCGAAGTGCGCGGGCGTGTACATGGAGCCATTGTCCGTCCGCGCGGTTACCGCTTTGTTGCCGGCGAGATCGCAGGGAGCATCTGCCTCGGCTATCGGCCCCACCTGCGCGTGACTGGCAGCCTGCGCCCGCTTCTCGCGGCCTCGCCGTCGCGCCGATAATCGACATTATGTCAACTTACTGAAATGGGGCCCTCCTGGACCGGCGGGGCCGCCCATCCATCGCCGAGGCGCACTTCCGGGGCGCCTCGGCGCGCAGCATCCGCGGCCGGGTCATCGGGCTGCGCCTGGGATTCGCGCTCGGCGGCGACTCGCAGACGGTAGTTCTCCCCCTCGCGGTCGATTTCCGCACTCGACCAGCCCAGCACCGGCGCGATCAGCTCCGCCACCTCGCGGGACGCGACCGTGCCCCGATCCGGCACCTCGATGGAGATCCTCGTCCGTCGGGTGAGCACGTCCTCCAGATGCAGCGCGCCCTCATGGCTCGCCGCGTAGTAGGCCTCGACCCTGAGGTACTCCGGCGCCCCGAGCAGCGGGCGGCCCAGCTCCGGCGCCTGCTCGATCAGCTCGAACAGCTCGTTCGATAGCGTCCCGTACCGCCCGAGCAGATGCTCGATCCGGGAGACCGGCAGCCCGGTCCGGTTCGCCGTGAGGTGCCTGGAGTTGAGCGCGGCGAAGTAGCCCTCGGCGCCGATGAGCGGCGTCCGCTCCGTGCATGACACGGGGACGATGCGCTCCAGGCCGTGCACCGCGGAGTCGACTGCGTCTTTGGCCATCACGCGATACGTCGTGTACTTGCCCCCGGCGATGACCGTGAGCCCGCGCACTGGGCTGGCGACCGCGTGCTCGCGCGACAGCGTGCTGGTCGAGTCCGACTCCCCGAACAGCAATGGCCGCAGGCCCGCGTACACCCCGACCACGTCCTCGCGGGTCAGTGGATCCTGCAGCAGCGAGTTGGCATGGCCGAGCAGATAGTCGATGTCCGTCTGCGTGGCCGCTGGATGGGCCAGGTCCAGTGTCCAGTCGGTATCGGTCGTGCCGATGATCCAGTGACTCCCCCACGGGATGATGAATAGCACGCTCTTCTCGGTCCGGGTGATGATGCCGGTCGCCGAATTGATCCGATTGCGCGGGACCACAAGATGCACGCCCTTGGACGCGCGAACCTCGAACTGGCCCCGGCCGCCGACCATCTGCTGGACCTCGTCGGTCCAGACGCCGGCCGCGTTGATCACCTGCCGGGCCCGGATCTCGAACTCCCGCCCGGTCTCCTGGTCAACGGCCCGCACCCCGACAACCCGGTCGTCCTCGCGGAGGAACTCCGTGACCTTGGCGCTATTCACGCAGGAAGCGCCGAACTGCGCGGCCGTGCGAGCCAGCATCATGGTGTGCCGGGCGTCGTCGACCTGGCCCTCGTAGAAGCGGATCGAGCCGCGGATCGCCGAGCGCTTGCCTGACGGGAACGACTCCATCGTCTTGCGACGCCCGAGATGGCGATGGTGCGCCGGCACGCCGCGGCCGGCGCCCATCGCGTCGTACACGCCGATCCCCAGACCGACGTAGGCCCGGTCGATCGGCTTCTCCAGCGGATAGATGAAGGGGACGGGACGCGCCAGGTGCGGGCAGAGCGTGTTCAGCACCAGGGATCGCTCGCGCAGGGCCTCGAAGACCAGGGAGAAGTTGAACTGCTCGAGGTAGCGCAGACCGCCGTGGAACAGCTTGGTCGATCGGCTCGATGTGCCGGCGGCGAAGTCGCGGGCCTCGACCAGCCCGACGGTCAGGCCCCGGGTGACGGCGTCAAGGGCGCAGCCGGCGCCGACGACTCCCCCGCCGATGACCAGCACATCGAGTTCCTCCTGGCCCAGCCGGGCCAATGCGATCGCCCGACCCGCCGGGCTCAGCGGTGGTGCACCGGTCATGTCGCTCCCTGCGTTGCACGGTGGGCATGTGCGTGATGGAACCAGCTCCGGCTGGCTCGCCGGTCGACTAACGGACGTCGACCCAATCCAGTGTCCGCTCCACGGCCTTCTTCCATCCCGCGTACCCCCCGGCGCGCTGCTCGTCTGACCATTCCGGCGACCACCGGCGCGACTCGTTCCAGTTCGCCCTGAGCTCGTCGGTGTCCCGCCAGAACCCGACGGCCAGGCCGGCGGCGTAGGCCGCGCCCAGTGCGGTGGTCTCGGCGACGACCGGCCGGCTCACCGGGACGCCGAGGATGTCGGCCTGCATCTGCATGCACAGCGCGTTCGCGGTGACGCCGCCGTCCACCTTGAGCACGTCGAGATGCACCCCGGAGTCGGCCTCCATAGCCACGGCAACGTCGCGGCTCTGGTAGCAGATCGCCTCCAGGGTGGCCCGGGCGACGTGGGCGTTGGTATTGAAGCGAGACAGCCCGACGATCGCGCCGCGCGCGTCGCTGCGCCAATAGGGGGCGAAGAGCCCGGAGAAGGCCGGGACGAAATACACCCCACCGCTGTCCGGAACGCTGGCTGCGAGAGGCTCGATCGCCGCGGCGCCGGAGATGATGCCCAGCTGGTCGCGCAGCCACTGCACCGCCGACCCGGTCACAGCGATCGACCCCTCGAGGGCGTAGACCGGCTTATCCGTGCCGAACTGATAGCAGACTGTGGTGATCAGGCCGTTCTTGCTGCGCACCGGCTCGGTGCCTGTGTTCAGCAGCATGAAGTTGCCGGTTCCGTAGGTGTTCTTGGCCTCCCCCGGCGCGAAGCAGACCTGGCCGAACATTGCGGCCTGCTGGTCCCCCAGGATGCCGGTCAGCGGGATCCCGTTCAGGACGTCTGGCAGCGCCAGCACCTCGCCATAATGGAGCGGGTCCGAGGACGGCCGGATCTGCGGGAGCATCGCGCGCGGGATCCCGAAGAAGCTGAGCAGCTCGTCGTCCCACTCCAGCGTCTCGAGGTTCATCAGCATGGTCCGGCTGGCATTGGTCACGTCCGTGACATGCACGCCGCCGTGCCGGCCCCCGGTCAGGTTCCACATAAGCCAGCTATCGGTCGTGCCGAACAAGGCGTCGCCGCGCTCGGCGTCCTCGCGCGCGCCGGGCACATTCTCCAGGATCCACTGGATCTTCCCCCCGGAGAAGTAGGTGGCCGGCGGCAGGCCGGCCTTCTCCCGGATCACGTCGCCCTTCCCCTCGCGCTCCAAGGCGCTGGCGATCCGATCGGTCCGGGTGTCCTGCCAGACGATCGCGTTGTAATACGGCCGCCCGGTCAATCGGTTCCATACGACGGTTGTCTCGCGCTGATTGGCGATCCCCACCGCCGCGAGATCCGAGGCGACCAGCCCGAGTCCGTTCATTGTCGTCTGTATCACCGAGCTGGTGCGCTCCCAGATCTCCACCGGGCTGTGCTCGACCCAGCCGGCCTCCGGCAGGATCTGCTCGTGCTCCAACTGGCCCTTGCCTGCCTCGTTGCCGCCGTGGTCGAACAGCATGAACCGGGTGCTGGTGGTTCCCTGGTCGATGGCGCCGATGAAGTCGGCCATGTCAGCTCCTCAGCTCCGTGCCGCGATGGCGGAGACCATGAGGACCATGATGCGGTGCGGACGATTCAGCCTGGCAGCGCCCCCTCTGCTCGGCGTCGACGCGGCGCGGGAGTCTGGCTGGGGCGGGCCCGACTCAGTGCCAGTCGCTGATGCTCACGTCGCGCGGATCGGGCGCACCTTCGCCGGTCTCCAGCAGTTGCTTCAGGCTCATCAGGAAGGTCGCCCACTTCGTGCTGCAGTGGTGCATGAACTCGCAGGGCTCGCGCCAGCCCTGGTGGGCGAAGATGACGATCGTGTAGTCGCCGTCCTGCCGGAGGTCCCATCGCACCGCAGTGCCGATCCATTCGTCCGGGCCGCCAGTGACCTCCCAGCAGACCAGTTTGCCGGGCACCAGCTCGCGAACGGCCATATCGATTCCGCCGGGGCCGAACCGGAACTCGATGACGCCCCCGACTCCGGTGTCGCCCGCCGTGTTCTGGGCCCACCAGCCGGCCAGGCCGTCCAGGGTAGTGAGTGCGCTATATACCGCGTCCGGCGACGACTTCTGGACGCCGATGCGATGAAGGATGTCGGCCATCGTGTGGTCCTCCTCGGAATGTCAGTCGGGCTTCCTGGCGTCGGCCGCCTGCTGAATCGACTCGGCGATTCCCTTGATGCGCTGGAGGCGGGCATCCCACGCTGCGCCGACGTCGGCGAGCTGGGCCACGGCCCGGGCCAGCTGGGCCTGATCGACGCGGAATTGCCGCTCCCGCCCGGCGGTGCTGGCGTGCACCAGCCCGACCCGGTCGAGCACGAGCAGATGCTTGGCGACGGCCTGCCGGGTCACCGGGAGCTGCTCGCTCAGGCTGGTTGCGGTCCTGCTGCCCTCGCCGAGCAGGAGATCGAGCATCCGCCGCCGGGTCGGGTCGCCTATCGCGGACCATAGGTCGTCATCGACCAGCAGGCTCATGCGTCGGCTCCGGCCGTTGCCGCATACGCCGGCAGCCGGGGCAGGTAGTAGTCCCAGCCGGTGACGTGATCGGCGTGCTCGGCCGCCGCCTTGGCGTCATCCCAGCCGCGCTCGCGGAAGCCGGACTCGATCATCCGCAGGCGCGTACCGGCACCGGCGGGCTCGAGCTCGAAGACGACCAGCAGCGAGTTGCCCGGCGCGGCCGGCTCCCCCGCCTCGTGGGTCCACCGGAAGGAGAAGTGCCGCGGAGGCACTGCGTCGACCACCTCGAACGCCACCCAGGTCCGGGTCTCGGGGTCGGCGCCGAATCCGATGCGCCCCGCTCCCCCGGGCCCCGCCGGGTACTCGGCCGCGTCCGGCCACCACCCCCGCAGATGCTCGGGGCTGCTCACAACGTCGAAGACGATCGCGGGCGATGCATCGATGTGGATCTCGCGCTCGATGGTGCTGAACTCCATGTCGCCTCCTGCAACTCTTGGTTGCATGAGACGATAGGGGCGTTTACGAAGATGCGCAACCGTTAGTTGCACTTCGCGAGGTCACTCTCGGTGCCGGACGACGTTGATGACGGTGCCGTCCGGCGCGCGCACGAAGAACCGGCGCACTCCCCACTCCTCATTGGTCAGCGGGTGCACGATCTCGTAGCCCAGCGCCTGGGCCTCGGTGTAGGCGGCCTCGATGTCGTCGGTCTGCACGGAGATGGCCGGGGACTCGGCGGCGGTGGCGTCGTCGGTCACGAGCTGGAGCATCGCGCCGGTGTCGGGCGAGGTGTAGCGCGCGACCCAGCCCAGG
>JAOPVO010000024.1 GCA_025966155.1 Pseudonocardiales bacterium | reverse complement strand
TCGCCCAGCAGGACGAAGGCCGTCGCCTCAGTCACCCCAAGCAGCCGGGCCGGCAGCCGGTAGGACGGGGCGAATGCGAACGGGAAGCGCTGGGGCGCGCTGGCTGCCATCTCCTGGCCCTACCCCGTTCGGCTGACGCCAGCCGAGTCGACCGTGGCGTCCCCGCAGGTCACCGTCGACGCCGATGCCAGCGCGGCCGGGTTTACCGGCAGGTTGTACGTCTGGCCATTGGCGGCGGCGGTCCCCTGCATGGTGATGATCGTGCGGGTGATCGCGCTGGGCTGCCCTGCTCCATTGCGCACGATGTTCAGGCCCACAAGGTCGCGGACGCCGTCGCCGTTGGCATCGACGCAGCCGACGCCCGTGCCGTATCCGCTGAATCCGAGATCGAAGGTGTACGGCTGGCCCTGGGGGTTGGTGACCACCGTGAAGCTGCAGTTGACGATCCGCAGCAGATCCACAACCCGGGAGTTGAAGGCGAACGCGATGATCTGCGATCCATTGCCGGTGACATCGGCCACGATGCCGGACGGCTCCGAGCCGCCGGCGAACGTTATGGGGAACACGAATGTGGCGCCGCTGGCCGTGGTCATGCCCAGCCGCGCGGGGGCATCGGCGGTCATGAGCCAGACGGTGTCGGCGCGGCCGTCGCCGTCTACATCGATGACCTGACGGCTCGCGGCGCCGGCCGGCACCCCGGCGCCGGTGGGCGGGCAGCCCTGGGCCACCGGCGCGGCGGTCGTCGGGGCTGCGGTTGTGGCCGGCGCTGTAGTCGGCGCGGAGCTTGTCGGCGGCGGGGTAGAGGGGGCCGCCGACGATGTCGAGGCCCCCGTCGTCGGCGCCTTGATGTCCCCGGTGCCCCCGCTGCTGCTACTGCACCCGCCCACCGCCAGGGCGACGACACCGACGACGGTCAGAACGAGCCTGGTGCGCAGCGACATGGCGCCTTCCTACTCCAAGGCGGCCCGTCAAGCCAGGCGGCAGGCCGCCTAGAGCTTGACGCCGAGCAGCGCGTCGGCGATATCGCGGATCAGGGCCGACGCGCCGGGGTTGTCGCCGTCGCCGATGACAACGTGCTCGGCCCACTCGTCTATGGCGGCGATGGCCCCGACGGTGTCGAGGTCGTTGGCCAGGCACGCGCGCACCTTGGCCAGCACCGGCAGTGCATCGGGGCCGGTCCCCTGGGACGACGCCGCCCGCCAACGGGCCAGGCGCGTCTCGGCTGCGCCCATCCGCCCGCCGGTCCATTCGCGATCGATGCGGTAGTGCCCGGCCAGCAGGGCCAGGCGGATGGCCATCGGCTCGACCCCGGCCTGGCGCAGCTTGCTCACGAACACCAGGTTGCCCCGGGACTTGCTCATCTTCTCGCCGTCGAGCCCGATCATGCCGGTGTGCGTGTAGTGCTGGGCGAACGGCCGCATCCGGGCCTGGGCCTCGGCGTGGGCGGCCGAGTGCTCGTGGTGGGGGAAGATCAGGTCCGAGCCGCCGGCCTGCACGTCGAAGCCCATGCCGAGGTGATCGATCGCGATGACCGAGCACTCGATGTGCCAGCCGGGGCGGCCCTGGCCCAATTCGCCGCCGTCCCAATGGGGCTCGCCCTCGCGCTCCCCGCGCCAGAGCAGGGAGTCCAGCGGGTCGCGCTTGCCGGCCCGCCGCGGGTCCCCGCCGCGCTCGGCGAACAGTGTCAGCATGGTCTCGCGGGAGTAGCCGGACTCCGACCCGAAGCCCGGCGCGGCCGAGATCGGGAAGTACACGTCGGTGTCGACCCAATAGGCCAGGCCGCGGCGCAGCAGGTCCGACACGACCTCGACGATGCGCGGGATGTACTCCACGGCGCCCACGTACTCGCGCGGCGGCAGGACGCGCAGCGCCGTCATGTCCTTGCGGAACAGCTCGGTCTCGCGCTCGGCCAGGGCCTGCCAGTCGTCGCCGGTCTGGTTGGCGCGCTCGAGCAGCGGGTCGTCGATGTCGGTGACGTTCTGGACGTAGTGCACCTCGCGACCGGCATCGAGCCAGACGCGGTAGGCGATGTCGAAGGCCAGGTAGGTGGCGGCGTGCCCGAGGTGCGCGGCGTCGTAGGGCGTGATGCCGCAGACGTACATCCGCGCCGGCGCACCGGGCTCGGTGCCCAGGAGCGTCTCGCGCACCGTGTTCGATGACGTGTCGTGCAGATGCAGGGAGTTGCCCGTGCCGGGCAGGGACGGGACGTCAGGAGAGAGCCAGGCGCGCATGATGCAACCGTATCGGGACCGCGGGCCCGTCTAGAACGGCGGCCAGGGCACCGCGGGCCAGTCCCCCGACGGCTCGGGGTGGATCGCGCTTCTCAGCAGCCGGTCGATCCGGCGGCGGGTCCGGCGAACCTCCCGGGTGGTGAGCAGCTCCATCAGCCGCTCGCCGAGGGGCCCGTCGATGTCGGCGCGCAGGGCGATCAGCGTGTCGACCGCCTCGGCCGTCAGCGGCTCCCCGGCCCACTGCCAGAGGACCGTGCGCAGCTTGTCGTCGACATTGAAGGTGACGCCGTGGTCGATGCCGTAGATCCGGCCCTCGACGGTGGGCAGCAGGTGCCCGCCCTTGCGATCGCCGTTGTTGATCACCGCATCGAGCACGGCTATGCGCCGCAGGGTGGCGTCGTTGCGGCGGCGCACCAGGCGCCCGAGGTCCACGGTCTCGTCGGTGTCGATCCACAGCTGGACCATGCCCTCGCCCGCTGGGCCGTCGCGCAGCACGGTGGGGGGCACCAGCGCCCAGCCCGTCGCGGCCGATACCGCGTAGGCGGCGACCTCGCGCTCGGCCAGCGTGCCGTCTGGGAAGTCCCAGAGCGGGCGCTCGCCGGCCATCGGCTTGTAGACGCACGCCGCGGCGACCCCATCGAGGGTGGCCGAGCAGTAGAACGTGGTGTTGGAGGAATCCAGGACCTGGCCCTCGACCTCGAGCTCGCCGAGGGTCAGCAGCACCAGCGCCTCGTCCTCGGGGAGCGCCTTCGGCGGCGTCAGCCCGTCGGTCACGGAGCTATGTGGTTCACGGCGCTGTGTGGCTCACGGCGCGAGGGTGATGGTGCGGCGGTAGCCGTTGAGGCGCGGGCAGAGGTGCCCGACCGGGTCCAGCGGCAGGGCGCACAGCGGGCACGGCGGGCGGCCGGCGGCCACGACGCGCCGCGCCCGGGCCACGAACGCATGGGCCATGGCCGGGGACATTCGCACCCGGACGGCATCGGGACCCTCGGTGGCCTCGTCATCTAGCAGGGTGGAGGCCGCAGTCTCGGTGTCCTCCGCGGGCGCCTGCGCCTCGAGGATGATCAGGCCGTCCTCCTCGTCCCAGGCCAGGCCCATTGCGCCGACGCGGAACTCCTCGTCGATCGGCTGCTCGAGCGCGCCCTGGTCGGCCAGCGCCGCCGCCAGAGCGGGGTCCGGCGCGGCTTGCAGGATCTCCTCCAGCAACTGGTCGAGGCGGTCGGCCAGGACGGTGACCTGCTGCTTCTCGACGCCGATGCTGACCACGCGGCGGGCATCGGCGACCTGCAGGTAGAACGACCGCTCGCCGGGCTGGCCGACGGTGCCCGCGACGAAGCGGCGGGGACGGTCGAAGACGATCAGCTGACGTGGCATAAGGGACCCCACAGTAGCGGCGCGATGTGCTGCGGGGCAGGTACCCCGGGCCCGGCCGGCTCAGACACTGCCGGACCCGGCTCCCCCGCCGAGCGTGGCGTCGTCGGCCGGGCGCTTGCGGCGCCGGGCTTTGGGCGGCGGCGGGGCCAGGGAGGCCAGCTCGCCGCCGATGTCGTTGGTCCGCAGCACGAAGGGGCGGGTGTCGGTGTAGCGGACGACGGACACCGAGCACGGGTCCGCGACGATGCGCTGGAACATGTCCAGATGGATGCCGTAGGCGTCGGCGAGGACCGCCTTGATCACATCGCCGTGCGAGCAGGCGACCCACACAGCATCGGGGCCGAGCTTCGCGTCCCACTCGCGGATCGCGGCGACACCGCGGGCCTGCATGTCGGCCATCCGCTCGCCGTTGGGGAACTGCACCGCCGACGGCTGGGCCTGAACGACCTTCCACAGCGGGTCCTTGGCGAGGTCCTTGATGGCTTTGCCGGTCCAGTCGCCGTACTTGACCTCGACGATGCGCTCATCGACGGCCCACTGCGGATCGTGGCCGGCGGCGCGCTGCGCGGCGAGGATCGCCTCCGCGGTCTGGTGGCAGCGCTCCAGCGGGCTGGTGACGATCGCGGTGAGCGGGATCGCCGCGATGCGGGCGGCGACGGCATCGGCCTGGCGGACGCCGCGCTCGTCCAGGAACAGCTCGGGGGTGTGGCCGGCCAGGATCGGCCCCGTCATGGACGTCAGCCCATGGCGCACAAGCAGGACGGTGCTCACAGAGTCGGCCTCGATGCTCGGGTGGGGCTGGGATGGATCAGGTGGCGCTGATGACGCCGAACGACAGCAGGACGATCAGCAGGGCGCCTAGTGCGATCCGGTAGACGATGAATACCAGGGTCGAGTGGTTGCTGATGTATCGGATCAGCCAGGCGATCGTGGCCAGGCCCACGGCGAAGGAGAAGATCGTCGCCAGAACCGTGACGCCCATGCCGGGGCCGCCCGCGTCGCCGATCTTGCGGGCCTCGAACAGCCCCGACCCGACGACGGCGGGCACCGACAGCAGGAACGAGAAGCGGGCCGCGGCCTCGCGGGTCAGGCCGAGGAACATCCCCGCGGTGATGGTGGAGCCCGAGCGGGACACCCCGGGGATCAGGGCGAGGGCCTGAGCGGCTCCGACGACGATGGCGTCGGTGCGGTTGAGGTCCTCCTCCTTGCGCGTGCGGGTGCCGACCTTCTCGGCCAGCAGCAGGAACAGCGCCATGATGATGAGCGTGCTGGCTATCACCCAGAGGTTCCGGGCGCCGTCCTCGATCTGATGTCGGAACGCGAATCCGAAGACCACCACGGGGATCGTCGCGATCACCAGGTACCAGCCGAGGCGGTACTCCAGCGTGGATCGCACCGAGGCGTCGAACAGCCCGCGCAGCCAGGCGAACGCGACGTGGGTGAGCTCCCGCCAGAAGTAGACGACGATGGCGAGCATCGTGCCGATCTGGATGACGGCGCTGAACGCCGCGCCAGGATCCTCCCAGCCGAAGAGCGCCGGGACGATCCTCAGGTGCCCGCTGGAGGAGATGGGCAGGAACTCGCTGAGGCCCTGGACGATGCCGTAAACGACAGCCTGGAACACATTCACGCGGCGACACCGGTTGGCTCAGGCATCCGCTCACCCTACCCAACGGTAGGTTTCCGGCCGTGGAGCAACGCAGGGTCGGTCGGAGCGGATTGTCGGTATCGTCCCTCGGCTTGGGCACCATGCTGTGGGGCCGCGAGGTCGACCTCGACGCCGCCGCCGAGATCGCGATCGCCTTCCGCGAGGGCGGCGGGACGCTGATCGACACTGCCGCCTCCTACAGCCGGGGCGCGTCGGAGCGGATCGTCGGCCAGATCGTCGAGGACATCGTGCCGCGCGACGAGCTGGTGCTCGCGACGAAGGCCGGGATCGTCCGGCGGGGCGAGGACCGGCTCGTCGATGGGTCGCGCGGCGCGCTGCTGCGGCAGCTGGACTCGTCGCTGCGCAACCTCGGCGTGGACTGGATCGACCTCTGGCAGCTGCACCTGCCCGATCCCGATGTGCCGATGGAGGAGACGCTCGCCGCCATGGATTACGCCGTGGCCAGCGGCAAGGTCCGCTACCTCGGGCTCTCCAACCACTCGGGCTGGCGCACCGGCGCCGCCGCGGCGTGGCAGGGCGCGGTGCCGGGCCGGGCCCCGATCGTCGCCAGCCAGATGGAGTACTCCCTGCTGTCCCGCGGGGTCGAGCGCGAGGTCGTGCCCGCCTGCCAGGCCCTGGGCATCGGTTTGCTGCCGTACGCCGCCCTGGCCGGGGGCATCCTGACCGGCAAGTACCGCCACGGGGTGCCCACGGACTCCCGCGCGTCGGTCGGCGACCGCTTCGGCGACCGCGTCCGCGACCGGCTCGATGGCCGGGCCGGCGGCATCGTCGAGGCCGTGGCCACGGCGGCCGAGGGCCTGTCGACCTCCCCGCTTGCCGTCTCGCTGGCCTGGCTCCAGTCGCGGCCGGCGGTGTCCGCGGCGATTGTCGGCGCGCGGACCGTGGGCCAGCTGACGACGCTGCTGGCGGCGCAGAGCCTGGATCTGCCGCGCGAGATCATTGATGCGCTGGACGAGGTCTCGGCGCCGGATCGCTCGTACCCCGATGACCCAGCCTGACCCGGTCTTCGTCGCGTTCTGCGCCGCCGGGCTCTGGCCCGGGCTCGGCCGGACGCTCGCCGAGGCGCTGCCCGAGTCCGGGATCAACTCCCCCGACGATGTGAATACCGCAGCCCTCGCGACGCTGCCCCGGGTGGGCGTCCAGCGCGCCGGGCGGCTGGCGTCGGCGTTCATCGCCGCGGCGCCGGCGTATGAGCTGGTCGAGGTGCTGGTGCGGGCGCGGGTCGACCCGCGCCTGGCCGGCCGGGCGGTGGACCTGCTGGGGCCCAACGCCCCGCGCCTCGTCCGCGACGACCCGTGGATCGTGCTCCAGATCAACGGGGTGGCCCCGGGCGATGCCGACCGGCTCGCCGTTGCCGCGGTGCCGGGCATCCAGCGCGACGACCCCCGGCGCTCACGGGCATTAGTCGGCTATGTGCTCGAGCGGGTTGCCCGCGACGGCAGCACAGTGGCCGACGTCGACGCCGTCGCGGCCGAGCTGTCCCAGTACGGCGTCGGCGACATCGGCGCGGCGATCGCCGCCGCGTGCGACAGCGGCCGGGTCATGGACATCGAGCCCGAGATGACCGAGTCGGACGCGGCAGAGGGCAAGGATGACCCGCCGACGCTGCTGGGGCTGGCCCGCTTCGTGATGGCCGAGGACAGCGTGGCCGAATCGATAGCGCGCTTATTGGCCACGGCCGAGCCGATCGCGTCGGGCAAGGCCGCGAAGCCCGATGCGACGCTGGACGAGGCGCAGCTGCAGGCGGTGCGCAATGCGCTGAGCAGCGGCGTGAGCATCCTCACCGGCGGCCCGGGGACGGGCAAGAGCCGGACGGTGGCCCAGATCGTTCGGCTGGCCGAGCGAGCCGGCAAGTCCGTCGCGCTGGCGGCCCCGACCGGCCGGGCGGCCAAGCGGCTCGAGCAGTTGTGCGATGCGCCGGCCTTCACCCTGCACCGGCTGCTGGGCGCGCAGCCCCGTCGCAGTGCCTCCACCGAGGACGGCGAGGGCGCGGTGACCTTCGACGGCGGCTTCGCCCGCGGCTCGGAATGGCCGCTGGACGAGGACGTGATCGTGGTCGACGAGGCGTCGATGCTCGATGTCGAGCTGGCCGAGGCACTGCTGTCGGCCTGCTCGGACGGCGCGCACCTGGTCATCGTCGGCGACCCCGCGCAGCTGCCGTCGATCGGGCCCGGGCGGGTGCTGGGCGACCTGATCGACTCCGGCGTCGCGCCCACCACGCAGCTGACCACCCTCTACCGCCAGGCCGAGGGCGGCGCGATCGCCCTGCTGGCCACCGCGGTGCGCGGCGGGGAGCTGGGCCACGTCGACTCCCCCGACCGCGAGGTCGTCATCGTCGCGGCCCGCGGATCGGCCGAGGCCGCGACCCGGGTGGCCCAGCTGGTCACCGACTCGATCCCGCGGGCGCTGGGCATCCCGTCATCGGGGATCCAGGTGGTGACCCCGGTGCATCGCGGGCCGGCCGGCACCCAGGCGCTGAACGCGGTGCTCAAGGCCGCGCTCAACCCCGGCGACGGCAAGCGCCGGTTCGATCCGGGCGACCGCGTCGTGGCCACCGCGAACCACCCGGAGGTGGAGCCCAACGGGTTCGCCAACGGCGAGGTCGGCACCGTGAGCGCGGTCGTCGACGGCGCGGTCACCATCGACTTCGACTCCGGCCCGTCGACCGTGCGCGGCAAGGCGCTGGTCGACATCACCCACGGCTGGGCGATCACCGTGCACCGGGCGCAGGGCTCGGAGTTCCCTGCGGTCGTGGCCGTGATCCCGCCCGAGGCGGGCACCATGCTGTCCCGCCCGCTGGTCTACACCGCGCTGACCCGGGCGCAGCGCCACCTGTCGATCGTGCACGCCGCGGGGCCCGCCCTGGCCCGCGCGGTGCGCAGCATCGGCGAGCGGCCGCGCCGAACCCGGCTCCGCGAGCTGCTGCAGGAGCACGCCGGCCAGTAGCCGTTACCGATATGGTGCTATCGATTGGCGCTTAGGCCGCTAAGCTGCGCCTGAACGCCTCTGAGCCCCGTATCTGCAAGGGGCATCCGCACCTATCCCTAGGGATCCCCGATGTCCGAAGCGTCCCAGCCCGAGCCCGCCCGCCGGAGCGCGATGTCGGTGATACGAGCGGCGATCGCGGGCGTGCTGCTGATCCTGGCCACCCTGGTCGCCATAGCCAGCCCGGTCGCGGTCTGGGGGCGCAACATCGTGCTCGACACCGACAGGTACAGCAGCACCGTCGAGCCGCTCGCCAATGACCCAGCTGTCCAGCGGCTGGTCATCAGTGTCCTGAATGAGCAGTTCGCCACCTATGTGAGTGCGAAGTCGCTCGCCACGGGGGCACTGCCCGACACCGGCGACGCCCTCGTGGCTCCGCTCGCGGGCGCGATCACCGGCCTCATCGATTCGGTGGTGACGCAGTTCGTCGAGGGCCCGCAGTTCCCCGCGCTCTGGGCGACGGTCAACCGCACGGCGCACACCCAGATCGTCGCGGTGCTCACCGGGAATGGCCCCGACGGCATCGACACCGACGACGGCCACGTGGTCCTGGACCTGGCGCCGCTCGTCACGTACGCGAAGAAGCAACTGGTCGCCGCCGGGCTCACGGTCGCCAACTCGGTGCCCGTGGTCGGCGCGACGATCGAGATCGCGCAGATCGACGGCGTCGAGCCGGCCCAGAAGCTGACCCGGCTGATGGACCGGGCGGCCAACTGGCTGCCGCTGGCCGCGCTGGTGCTGTACGCCCTGGCCATCGCGGTCGCCCGGCGACGGGCCCGGACGGCGCTCGCCGTCGGGCTGTCGCTGGCCGGATCGATGCTCCTGCTCGGCGCGGGCATCACCGTGGGCCGCTTCCTCTACCTCGACGGCCTCGACGGCTCCGTCGATACCGATACCGCCCGGCGCGTCTTCGACACCGTCGCGGGGGATCTGCGCATCGGCGTGCGGACGGCGCTCGGCGTCGGGCTGCTGATCGCGCTCGGGGCGTGGCTGGCCGGCAGCCCCCGTGCGGCGGGGGTCCTCGCGGCGCACCGGCGGGCCGCCATCCTCGGCGTCCTGCTGTTCGCCTCGACCCTGCTCGTGCTGTGGACCAACCCGTCGGCGGTGCTCGCGACGATCGTCGGCGGGCTGACGGTCGTCGCCCTGATCGCGATCGCGCTCGTCCGCCGGCCGCGCGAGCTGGAGCCGGATCCCCACCCGGACCCGGAGCCACTGCTGCTGCCGCCGGCGGACGCGCAGCCCGAGCCCGGCGTCTTCCTCGAGGAATTCGAGCCGGTGCCCGCAGCGCGCTGAGGCCGGCGCGGCTCAGGCGAGGCTGAGGGTCGCGCCCGGGTAGATCGTGGGATCGATGGCCAGCTGGCCGTCGATCCGCGCGCACCCGAGGATGACCATATGCAGCGGCCGATCGGCCGGGAGCAGAAGCCCCGCGTCGATCTCGTGGCGCGTGACCGTCGGCCGGCGGGCTCGCCCAGCTAGCGGATCGCCGGCGCCGTGGCCGGCACCGGGG
>JAOPVO010000002.1 GCA_025966155.1 Pseudonocardiales bacterium | reverse complement strand
CTGGATTCGTTGAATGCAAGGCGCCGTAGCGGCCCCATATTGGCCGTCGGTGCCGCGCTGACCCTTTTCCTGGCCGCATGCGGCGGCGGGTCTGGCAGCGACGATGGGGCGGCGGGCGAGGGAATCGTCGACTCCGACGCCGTCACCGGGATCACGAATGGCGAGCTGCCCTCGGATGGGCCGCCGGAACTCGGCGGGATCCTGAGGATCCCCGATGCGAGCGACGCACCGACCCTCGACCCGCACAAGTCGCCGACGGCGTTCACGCAGAGCGCGGTTTCCGGCTTGGTCTATAGCAAGCTGGTGACGAACAAGACCGGTCGCGACATCGAGTTCGGCTCGGGCGGGCTGGAGGGCGACCTGGCCAAGAGCTGGGAGTCCTCGGCCGACGGCAAGACGTGGACATTCATATTGAACAAGGGCGTCAAGTGGCAGAACGTCGCCCCGCTCAACGGGCGCGAGTTCACCTCGGCTGACGTGGCCTGCACGGTCAACCGGATCAAGAACCTGCCGGGCATCCAATCCAATCTGATGACGATCGTGGATTCCGTCGACAGCTCGGACCCGTACAAGGTGGCGTTCAAGCTGAGCATCGCGTTCGCGACGTTCGACGAGACGATGGCCAACTTCTACATGTCGATCCTGCCATGCGAAGGCACGTCCGGTCAGTTCGACCTCTCGCAGACCGCCATCGGGACCGGCCCGTTCATCCTCCAGAAATGGGACCGCAAGGTGCAGCGGACCTACGTCAAGAACCCGAACTACTTCGTGGCCGGGAAGCCCTACCTCGACGAGATCCACGTGGTGATCATGGCCGACCCGGCGTCCCAGCTGGCCGCCCTGCGCACCGGTGAGCTGGACATCGCGGCGGTGAGCAACCAGCTGTATCCGTCGCTGATCTCGACCAACCCGAACATGGTGGTCCGCAACAACATTGGGCTGACCAACACGGTGGCCAACTTCAACATGGCCGCAAAGCCCTTCGACGACGTGCGGGTGCGCCGCGCCGTGTCGATGGCCTGGGACCGCGACGGCATGTCCAGCACCTTCCTTGACGCGTACAAGCTGTCGGGCCCGTACCCGGCCGAGCTGGACGGCGGCATGTCCATCAAGGAGCAGGAGGAGAAGATGCCCTACGACCCGGCCGGGGCCAAGAAGCTGCTGGCCGAGGCGGGCTTCCCCGATGGGCTGTCCGTCGAGCTGCTCACCACGGACGGCTACGGCCCCATCATCACCAACGGCGCGCAGTGGCTGCAGCAGGACCTCAAGGAGGTCGGCATAAACGCGACACTCAAGGTCGTGGACTACGCCACCTATTGGTCGACGATGGCGGCGAAGGATTACACCTTGAGCTATGCGTATACGACCGCCTACCCGACAGCCGACGAATGGCTCAACTCCCTCTACGTCACCGGCGGGCCGAAGAACGCGTTCAACATCAGCGATCCGAAGCTCGACGCGATGGTCAAGGAGCAGCGGGGCATCCTCGACAATGACGAGCGCGTGAAGAAGCTCGAGGTCATCAACGACTACATCGTCGATAAGGTCGTCAACCCGCTGATGGGGTACCAGGCCGGCGGTTATACCGGCCAGCAGACCTACGTCCACAACTTCTTCGCCACCGGCGGGTACGAGCGCCCGACCCTGGACGATGTCTGGCTGGACTCCAGCGCCCCCACCCGCAAATAGCGGCAGCGGGCAGGGCACCGAGCTAGCGAGACTGACCGCGACGGCTGGGTCGCGGCAGGACCGCTATGGATGAAGCGCGCGGACGCGACAGTCACCTTCGGCCTGCCTCTGCACGAAGATGGAGGCACCGACCTGCAATGGACCGTGCTCGTGGCCGAGCCGGCTCCGGACAACGCGCTCGTCGCTCACATGCGCAAGCGGCTCTACGAGCTGAGTAACGCCAACCTCCGCTGCACCTTCGGCCAGTAGCTCCGAGCGATCTGTCAGTTGAAGCGCGAGTACTCGGGCTCGCTCCACCCGCCGGGCATCGCGTGGTCGGTCCGGACTGTGTCGTCGATGCGGAAGACCGTTTCCCATCCCGTGTCCGGCCCGCCGCCCGCGCCGGCGTCGGAGCGGCGGACCTCTGCCGTGCCGGTCAGCTGCAGCGTCGACCCGCCGCCCCAGTCGGGGAACAGCAGGCCCGCGCGTGGATTCGCGCGCAGGTTCCCGGCCGTCATCTGCATGGCATTGCCGGTGTAGTCCGGCCACCTGATCTCCGTCGCGGACACCACGGTCACGAATCCCGGCTTGCCGCCGCGATGGGAGACATCGGCGCCGGCGTCCGCCGCGGTGGCGATGAAGAAGGTGTCGGCCGTGGACACCAGCAGCGAGTCGCGCTGGTCGAGCTCGCGGCCCCATTGGGCCACCGGGGGTGTATGCGCGGGTTCAGCAACCGGAGCGACCCGGGCCTGAATGTACTTCGGGCAATTCCCGAAGGCCTGATGCACGTCGATCTGCCCGCCCCGATCAAGCGGGCGCCACCGGCCGTTGATCCGCAGTCGCTTGCGGGTCACCAAGTCGACGGCGAGGGTCCCCACGTC
>JAOPVO010000316.1 GCA_025966155.1 Pseudonocardiales bacterium | reverse complement strand
CGTAGATCCCACCGACCGCGGTCGCATTGGGATTGACGTTGTGGCAGTTCGAGTACAGGCCCTTGCTGCAGAAGTAGCACGTCCCGCAGTAGATGTTGAACGGCACCATCACGCGGTCGCCGCGCTTGAGGTTCTGCACGGACGGGCCGACCTCCTCGACCACGCCGATGAACTCGTGCCCGAACGTGTGACCGATCCGGGTGTCGGGCATCATCCCGTGGTACAGGTGCAGGTCGGACCCGCAGATCGCCGCCAGCTGCACCCGGACGATGGCGTCGTTCGGGTGCTCGATCCTGGGCATCTCCTTCTCCTCGACCCGGATCCGATAAGGGCCCCGGTATGTCATAGCGCGCACGGCGGATCTCCTTTTGTTGGGCGTTGCAAGGCAAGCAGCCTCAGCTGGCTGCCCCGAACAGATGGCCTGCCGCGGTAATGGCGACCAGCCGTCGCACGGGCTGCGAGCAGTCGACGGCGACCAACTGGCTGAGCACGGCGATGCAGGCGTTGCGGACTGCGATGAGGGTGCCCAGCGCAATAGAGTTCATGAACGCCACCCCCGACATATCGACCTCGAGACGCATCGGCGGTCCCGCGCGGTGCGAGGTGATGGTCTCGGTCACGTGCGGCATTGGCTGCGTCGTAGTCGCCCGACCGGGCGACCCGCGGTGCTACGACGTGACGCTCGTTCATGTCAGCCCCAACGATGTGTCCCGAATGGCGGCGCCATGGGCTCAGGCTCGCCGAACGGCCAGCTGGATTCCCGCAGTGCCGCCGCCCAAACGTGGCTACCCCGCAATCAGGGATGCGGCGCCGGCGATGGCCAGTCAGCGGTCGCGGGGCTCGTCCCGGGCCGTATGGATTGGCGTCTCCGATCGGCGCCGGGTGGGGTGTGCCGCCGTGTGCCGTGCTGCGTATCGCGGCGCGTCCCCATCGGGTCGCAAGCCGGGGCCTGGGCCCCGCGTCATCGCGGCTCATGGCGTCGCTTGACACGCGCTCGGGTAGGGAGGCGCGAGCGACGGCGCATCGGAGAGGGATCCATGACCGAGGACTTTGGCCGGCACAGCCTTCCCGACACCAGTACGCCGCCGAATGCGGGGCCTGGGTACGCCGATGCCGGCGAGTCGGAAGCCCCGGCCGCGCACCACCCGGGAGTCTCGGTCGACTATGCCGATCGGGCCTTGATGCCGGAGCAATGGTCGACTCCGGAGGTCGTCGGTCCGCCGCCGATCGGCTGGCAGAACGTCTCAGGGCATTGGTTCGCTGCAGACAGCATCTTCACTGGGGAAGCGGCCGACCTTACGCAGGGCAGCGGCGCTCCCCATCTCGAGGAGTATCTGGACTCGCAGGCCGAGCCGGCCGCGCCCGCGCGGCGACGCGTCCTCGGGCGGCGCAGTTCCCAGAGCCCTGGGCAGGCGGCGCTGCTCCCTGCCGGGCGGGTACGGCGCGAGCGCGATCGGCAGGAGTATTACCGCTCGCTCCTGCCGCGCGACAAGGATGCGTTCGAGAAGATCGTGGCCACAACGATCGCCGGAGACGGCGGTATCGGCAAGTCGACGCTGGCCACCAATTGCGTGGCGGTGGAACAGCGCGAGCTTCGCCACCTGGGCAACGTGAGCCTGATCTTCGATGGCGACACCTCTCGCGGCGTGGTGCACGGACGCCTGCAGGTTAAGCGGGACAAGGACTGGCTGTGGCTCGCCGACAACCTGGGGGAGAGGCCGACCCTGGACGAGATCCTCAAGCACTTCACGACCTCCAGGGACGGCGTCATCGTCATCCCCAAGTACACCGGTCAGCGCGTGAGCCGATCTGATCAGGCGCGCCAATACATAAAGGCCTATGGGAAGTGCCTGCCGCACGCGACGAGCATCTGGCACGACTGCGGCTCGACCCTGGAGCATGAGCTGCCCTACGCGATTCTGGCTCATACGCAGGTGCCGTTCATCGTCACTCGGCCCAGGCTGTTCCGCCAGGACGAGGACGAGATGAGCGAGGGCCTGGAGCGGTTGCAGTATGCTATGGAATCCCTGCAGGACCCCGCCATTCCCGGTCCGCCAGTGACCAACGCCGTCATCGTCGTCAACAACTACCGCGGCGAGGCGCTGGACGATTTGTATGAGCGGTACCACGGCGTGGCCGCCGCCATCACGACGCTGCGCTACGACCCGACGCTTAAGCAAGACGATTCGCACGTCGACCCCGACGCGCTCGCGACCCCGGTGCTGTCCGACATCCTGCGCGTGCTGGCTTTGAAGTTCCTGGTCGGCCGGCAGTACGTGCACGGCGGCCATTCCGCGGCGGCGATTGCTAGCGCGATCACGACGATGGAGGCCAACGAGCCGCGGCCCTGACCTCGAGCGAATCACGTCACTCGAAGGCGAGGGCTCAGGCCCGGCGAAGAGGGTAGGAGGCGGGCATGACAGGACGTTGGCTTTCAAGCGCGGCACAGGCGATCGAACACTCGGAGCGGCCCGATGGCGCGGCTGATGCGCTGCATCGCATCGCCGACCGTGCCGTGCCGCAGGGCGCGGTCCGCCACATCGCCCAGGGAGGGCCGATTGGGCACCCTGCGCATCCCATCCTGATCCTCGCCCCCTCCGGCGCATGGCTGTCCGCGAGCATGCTCGACGCCGCATCGCTGGCCGCTCGCCGCCCGGCTGGCGACGCGGCGAGGCTGTTGACCGGCCTAGGGCTGCTCGCTGCCGTTCCAGCCGCCTATGCCGGCCTGGCCGAATTCGTGCGCACGGTGGGCCCGGCGCGGCGTGTCGGGCTCGCACATGCCGGATCGAACTGCGCCGCGATCGCGCTGTACGCGGGCAGCTGGGCCGCCCGTCGGCGCCATCACAGGGCCGGCCCAGTTCTCGCAGTCGCCGGGGCCGGGGCCCTCGCCGTGGGCGGCTGGCTGGGCGGCCACCTCAGCTATGCGTTGGGTGTAGGGCAGCAACGTGACTTGGATGCATAGCGGCGCACCCGACTATTCGGATTGCGCAGACTATGTGCTGCCTATGAGATGGGCCAACGCCGACAGGCTCCCGGAGCTGGCCGAATACGTCCGTCGGCTCTCCGAGATCGTCCGCGTCATTGTCGTGGATGGTTCGGCGCCGGCTGTTTTCAGGGCACACCACGAGTCGCTCAGCCCTTACGCCTTGCACGTTCCGCCGGACACCGCGCATGCGGCTCTGAACGGGAAGGTCGCCGGCGTGCGGACCGGCCTGGACCTCGCGCGGGCCGAGACCGTCATCGTCGCCGATGATGACGTGAGGTACACCGAGGAGTCCCTGCGGCTGGCGATCGCCGGGTTGACTGGCTGCGACCTGCTCGTGCCACAAAACGTGTTCAGCCCCATGCCGTGGCACGCGAAATGGGATTCCGCCCGATCGCTCATGAACCGCGCGCTCGGCGGGGATTACCCCGGGACGCTTGTCGTTCGGCGATCGGTATTCCGGGAGATGGGCGGCTACAGCGGGGACGTTCTGTTCGAGAACCTCGAGCTGATCCGCACGGTGGCCGCCCATGGCGGGCGGGTCAGGCGCGATCCCGGTCTGTTCGTGCATCGGCTGCCCCCGACACCAGCGCACTTCCGCTCCCAGCGGATCAGGCAGGCCTACGACAGCTGGGCGCAGCCGACCCGGCAGGTCATCGAACTGTGCGTGCTTCCGGTTGCGGTCGTGACGGCCGCCCGCGGCGGGCGATGGAGATGGTTGGCCCCACTGGCTCCCATTGCGCTCGCCGCGCTCGGGCGCCGAGGTGCCGTGCAGTACTTCCCTGTCTCCACTGTGGCCTTCGCCCCGCTCTGGACCGCAGAGCGCGGCGTATGCGCGTGGCTGGCCGCGATCGCCCGGTTCCGCGCCGGCGGCATCGGCTACGCCGACCACCGGATCGCAGTTGCGGCGCACTCAATGAGATACCTGCGAGCGCAGCCCCATCGCCGCCGACTGGTCGACCATTAACAGACCCAGGCGCGGCGTGCTGCCTGACGCGCCACCCGTCGGGTGGTTCCGGTGGCACCGCCGCCCTGCCGCTTCCACGGGCAGCAGGCGAGGGCCCGCGGCGCTGGGCGGGATTGCCGGGCCCACGAG
>JAOPVO010000301.1 GCA_025966155.1 Pseudonocardiales bacterium | reverse complement strand
GCGTGGCCGGCGGGCTTCCCTTCCGACGGGCGCCATGCCTACGACATGGCAACAATCGTGAAGTGGCTCCGGGAGTTCCTCTGGCGGTTCTTCCAGACGGCGCAGTTCAAGCGGTCCGCGCTGCCGAACGGGCCGAAGGTGTCCTCGGGCGGGGCGCTGTCCCCGCGCGGCGACTGGCGCGCCCCGTCCGACTCGAGCGCGGCCGTCTGGATCGCCGAGCTGGTCGACAACGGCCCACCCGCGTAGCCCCTCGCGGGGTGATGATCTTGAGTTTTTCCGCGTCCCAGCACGGAAAAGTTCAGAATCATCTTTGGGTCGGCATCGAAGGCTGTGGCGCTACGTCTTCTTGGGCGCCTGGCCGAGGAATTGATCGACGGGGAACCTTGCACGCGCCTTGTCGAGCTTGTCGCGCGTCGCGCTCATCAGGTCGATCCCCACCGCGTCGGCGAGCATGAGCAGATAGCTCAATACGTCCGCCATCTCCTCGCCGGTGCGCGTCCTAAGAGGCTCGGCCTGCGCCAGCGCGGCCGCCTGGCCGTGGGGGAGCCACTGGTAGAGCTCGGCCAGCTCGCCGACCTCGCCCACCAACGCGAGCAGCAACGACTTCGGGTCGTGGAACTGCGCCCAATCGCGCTCATCGCGGAAGGCCGCGAGCTCCGCCTGCAGGTCACCGAGGTCCGACACAGGCACAGCATCGCAGCTGTACGCGCAGGCCGAGTTAGCATCACCGACGCGGCCCGACGGGCTGGCGCCTTCCGCGGTTCGGACCGCAAGGGCGCCACCAGGCCCCCACCCGCACGAGTCACTTCGTGCTGCCTGGGGACATCCGTTGACGCTTCGCTATGCCGCTTCTGCGCTCGCGCGCGACGCGTCGACCGACTCCGTGGCCGAGAGGTTGTTCGAGCAGCTGCTGTATCAATCCGGCCGGCGGACGTCCCCGGCGGAGGTGCGCTCGTGGCAGCGCGGCCTCCCCGTCCTCGCGCAGGACCTTCTGGATGCCGGCCTGCCGAATGTAGAGGTGATCCTCGAGTACCAACTGCCGCTGACGTCCCAGCGCGCTGATGTCGTCCTCGCCGGCGCGCACCCGGTGACCGGCCGCTCGTCGTTCGTCGTCGTCGAGCTCAAGCAGTGGTCATCCGCCCGGTCGTGGGAGCACGATCCGAACTTGGTCCACGTCGATGGGCAGCCGGGCGGCCCGAAATCGCATCCGATCCGCCAGGTCCGCAACTACTGCTCGCACATCATCGACTTTGCCCGCGCCCTGCAGGGCGACGAGGACTCGGTCGCCGGCGCCGTCTACCTGCACAACGCCATGAGCCGGGAGGCAGTCGGCGACCTGTTCAACCTCCGACCGGATCTCCACGGGCAGATGTTCACCGGTGCCGACCGGGCGCAGTTCCACGAGTTCCTGCGCAGCCGCCTGGACGCCGAGGTGCCCGGCGCGCCGTTCGCCGACGAGCTGCTCCGATCGGCGGTTGCGCCCTCGCGGCAGCTCCTGGCGGTGGCAGCAGCGGAGGTCCAGCAGCGTGAGCAGTTCACGCTCCAGGGCAATCAACAGCTGGCTGTCGATTTGGTCATGCACGAGGTTGCGCTGGCCCAGCGGGCCGATCACAAAGCCGTTGTCGTCGTCTCCGGGGGACCGGGCAGCGGCAAGAGCGTCATCGCCCTTTCGCTGCTGGGCGACCTGGCCCGCCAAGGGCGGACCGTGCTTCATGCGACGGGATCGCGTTCTTTCACCATGACCCTGCGCAAGGTGGCCGGCAAGCGCTCGCCGCGGGTGCAGAAGATGTTCAAGTACTTCAACCAGTTCGTCGACGCCGAGCCGAACGGCCTGGACGTCCTGATCCTCGACGAGGCGCACCGCATCCGGGCCACGTCGGTCAATCGCTATACGAAGGCAGCCTTCCGCTCCGACCGCCCGCAGATCGACGAGCTGATGAGCGCGGCCCGCGTACCGGTGTTCCTGCTCGACCAGAACCAGATCGTGCGGCCGGGGGAGATGGGCGCGGTCGAGTCCATCACCGCGTACGCCGAGCACAACGGGCTGCGCGTGCACTTCGTGGAGTTGGAGGAGCAGTTCCGCTGCGGCGGCAGCGCCTCGTACATCAGCTGGGCCGAGCGGCTGCTCGGGCTGACGGACGAGGAGCCCGCGGACTGGGACGGCGACGAGAGGTTCTCGGTCCGTGTGGCCGAAACGCCTGCGGAGATGGAGCAGATCCTCCTGGCGAAGGAGGCTGACGGCTACACCGCGCGGATGTCGGCCGGATATTGCTGGCAGTGGAGTGATCCTCGGGCCGACGCGAGACTCGTGCCCGATGTCCGGATCGGCGACTGGGCGAGGCCCTGGAATGTGAAGGGCGACCAGCGGGTGGGCGATGCGCCGCCGGCGGCGCTCTGGGCGAGCGATCCCGGCGGCATAGGCCAAGTCGGCTGCATCTATACCGCTCAGGGCTTCGAGTACGACTGGAACGGCGTGATCATCGGCCCGGACCTCGTCTGGCGCGACGGCGGGTTCGTGAGCAATCGCGCCGCCAACAAGGATCCGGACTTCCGGAGCCTGAAGAACGTCTCGGACGAGCAGTTCGATGCGCTGGTGCGCAATGTCTACAAAGTGCTGCTCACCCGCGGCATGGTCGGCA
>JAOPVO010000205.1 GCA_025966155.1 Pseudonocardiales bacterium | reverse complement strand
GACGTGGTCCTGGTGGCCCGCGGCAACAATCTGGCGGCCCTGCGGACCCACGGGCTGCGCCTGGCGATCCCCGAGCGGGTCATCCAGGTGCGGCCGCCGGTCGTCGAGCATGTCTCGGAGCTGACGCTGGCCAAGGACGACGTCCTGCTGCTCTGCGTCAAGAGCCAGGACACCGCGGACCTGCTGCGCCAGCTCGCGCCGCTGCCGGTCGAGAGCGCGACGGCCGGGGAGGTGCTGCCGTTGCTCTGCGTCCAGAACGGAATCGGCAACGAGCGCGAGGCGTCCCGGTTCTTCCGGAATGTCCACGGCGTCGGGCTGATGCTGCAGGCCACCCACCTGGAGCCGGGCAAGGTGTCGGCCACCGGCACCCCGGTCACCGGTGGGCTGGAGCTCGGCCGCTACCCGTTCGGCACCGACCCGGTCGACGAGGCGATCGCCGCGGAGCTGTCAGCCAGCGGATTCGCCATGTTCGTGCGCTCCGACGTGATGGCCTGGAAGCGGGCCAAGCTGCTGGGGAACCTGGGCAATGCGCTCGAGGCGATGTGCGGGCCGGATGCCACCGATGCCGACAAGCCCGTGCTGGCCGAGATCCGGGCCCGCGCGACGGCCGAGGCGAAGGCCTGCTTCGACGCGGCCGGGATGACGCAGATCTCCGACGCCGAGTGGGCCGACCACCAGAAGACGTCCGGGATGAACCGGGCGCCGGTCGAGGGCCAGTCGCGCAGCGGCGGGTCGACGTGGCAGAGCGTGCAGCGCGGGCAGGGCCAGGTCGAGACCGACTACCTCAACGGCGAGATCGTCCTGCTCGGGCGCCTGCACGGCGTCGACACCCCGATGAACGAGCGGATCCAGCTGGCGATGGCCACCTTCGTGCGCTCGGGCGCGGCGGCCGGGACGCTCCCCGCCACCGCGCTGCTGCCCACCGGCTGAGCCGCCCGGTGGCTGTCCCGTCGATCGATACCGCCGAGCGGCGGCGTCGCCTCGGCGTCCGGCACGCGCTGGCACCGAGCCATCGCGCGGCCGATCCGGTTGCAGCCGCCCGGCGCCTCGTCGGCCTGCACAGCACCGATCCGGCCAGTGTCTACCTGGCGGTCCATGCCCGGGTCGACGGTGTTGCCGCCCAAGATCTGGCGGCCGAGCTGTACGACTCGCGCAGGCTGCTGCGCCTGCTTGGGATGCGCCGCACGATGTTCGTCGTCCCGGCCGACCTGCGCGCCGCGATCCAGGCCTCGACGCTGCCTCGGGTCGCGAACGTCCACCGGAACACGCTGCTCAAGGAGCTCGCGGAAATCGGCATTGAGGACCCCGGGCCCTGGCTGGACGACGTCGAGGCCTCGACGTTGGCCGCGCTGACCGCCCGCGGGTCCGCCAGCGCGACCGAGCTCGTGCAGGACGAGCCCCGCCTGGCGACGTCGATGCGGCAGAGCATCGACAAGCCGTACGAGGCGTCCGTGGCCATCACCAGCCGGGTGCTCGTTCTGCTCGGCGCGCGGGGCTTGGTTATGCGGGGCCGGCCCGGCGGATCGTGGGTGTCGCGGCGGTACCAGTGGGTGCCGACCGCGCGCTGGCTGGAGCAGGCCGGCGATCCGTCCGTCGCCGCGCTGGCCCCGGCCGTCCACGCGTTGGAGCACTCCTTCGGGCCGATGACGGCAGCCGCGGAGGAGGTGGCAACCGGCTCCGCCGAACTGGTCCGGCGCTGGCTGGCCGCGTTCGGCCCGGCCCCGGTGAGCGATCTGAAGTGGTGGACGGGCTGGACGGTGGCCCAGACCAAGCAGGCACTGGCCGCAGTCGGCGCGGTCGAGGTGGCCCTCGATGACGGGCCCGGCGTTGCGCTGCCGGATGACGTCGGCAGCACGCCGGATCCCGGGCCGTGGGCCGCGCTGCTGCCGGCCCTCGACGCGACGCCGATGGGGTGGCAGGCGCGGGACTGGTTCCTCGGGGGCCATAAGGCGGCGCTGTTCGACACGATGGGCAATATCGGCCCGTCGATCTGGGTGGACGGGCGCATCGTCGGCGGCTGGGCCCAGCGCAAGGACGGCGAGATCGCGCTGGCCCTGCTCGAGGGCATCGGGGCCGAATCGCAGGCGCAGATCGACGTCGCGGCCGCGTCGACCGCGGCGTTCCTGGGCGACACGCGGTTCACCCCCAGTTTCCGCACCCCCACCGAGCGCCGCCTGACCGCCTAGGCGAGTGGCGCCGGATCGAGCCGCGCCGACAGCGCCGCTGGCGTGAGCCCGTCCACCATCGTGGGACCCGCCGACCGCCGCCCCGCGACCGACCCGCGCGCCGGGGTGCACCCAGATCTCGATGATCATCGGGCCATGATCACCCGCCCCGGACGTCTGGGCACCAACGCGCTCCTGGGTGAAGATGGAGGTATGTGCCGAAGCATCCACGTCCTCCACAACTTCGAGCCGGCCGCGACCTCGGACGAGGTTCACGCCGCAGCGCTGCAGTACGTGCGCAAGATCAGCGGGTCGGCCAAGCCGTCCGCGGCCAATCAGGCCGCGTTCGACCGCGCCGTGGCCGAGATCGCGCACGCCACGCATCACCTGCTCGAGGACCTCGTGTCCGCAGCGCCCCCGTAGGACCGCGAGGTCGAGGCGGCCAAGGCCCGCGCCAAGGCCGCCGTCCGCTACGGCGTCCCAGTCTGAGAAAGCGCGTGGCCGCCTGGATCTGCGCCACCTGCGGCGTGCAGTACGCCGACACCCCAGCGCCGCCGGACGGCTGCGCGATCTGCCTGGACGAGCGTCAGTACGTCGGGTGGGACGGCCAGCAGTGGACGACGATGGCCGAGCTCGGCGCGTCCCATGTGACGGTGCTGCGCGACGAGGAGCCGGACCTCGTCGGCGTCGGCACCGAACCATCGTTTGCTATCGGCCAGCGGGCGCTGCTCGTGCGCACCCCGCACGGCAATGTGCTCTGGGACTGCGTCTCGCTGCTTGACGATGCCGCGGTCGACGCGATCGCGGACCTCGGTGGCATCGACGCGATCTGCATGTCGCACCCGCACTTCTACGCCGCCAATGTGGAGTTCGCCGACACGTTCGATGCCCGCATCCTGATACCCGAGGCCGACCGCGAGTGGGTGCAGCGCCCGTCGCCCCGGATCGAGTACTTCGCCGACTCTGCATCGCCGCTGCCCGGCACGACGCTGGCCCGGATCGGGGGCCACTTCGATGGCGCCTCCGTGCTGCATTGGCCGGCGGGCTCGGAGGGCCGTGGGGCGCTCCTCACCGGCGACACCATCACCGTGGTCCAGGACCGCGACTGGGTCAGCTTCATGTGGAGCTTCCCGAACCTGATCCCGCTGGATGAGGCGACGGTTCTGGGCATCGCCGATCGCGTCGAGGGGCTCGCCTTCGATCGCGTCTACGGCGGCTGGTGGGGCCGGGTGGTCGTGTCCGATGGCGCGGCCGCGATCCGCCGCTCGGCCGATCGCTACGTGGCCCGGATGCGCGGCGAGCGCCCGTCCTCGAGCAGCTGAGCCACCTATCGAAGCGCCGCTGGCTGGCTGGAACAGCTCGAGAGCTGCTCGGCGGGCTCTGGCAGGTGACCGGCCCACGGTGCGAGGCGAGTCTGCAGATCGCTTGGCCGAAGAAGCGTGCAACCACCGCTGCGGGTAGGGGTAGGCACCCAATCACGTAGGTCACGGCGAAGGGGGACCGCATGTCGTCGCTACCGTCTTTCGCACTGCTGCTCATCTTCGTCGCGTCGGCTGTGGTGATCTGGGGCGCGGGCATCAAGCTGTCCGACTACACGGATGTGCTGGCCGAAAGGCTGCATCTGGGCGAGGCGCTCGGGGGACTCGTGCTGCTCGCCGTCGCGACGAATCTGCCCGAGATCGCGATCACCGCCAGCGCCGCCCTGTCTGGCCAGGTGGAGATCGCGGTCGGCAACCTCCTTGGCGGGATCGCACTCCAGACAGTGGTGCTGGTGGCGGTAGACGCCTTCGGGGTCAGATCTCCGAAGCCGTTGACATACATGGCGGCGAGCCTCACTTTGCTCTTGGAAGCAGCGCTGGTGGTCGCCGTGCTGATGGTCGTCATCGCAGGATCGCAGTTGCCCGCTCACCTCATCGCGCTGCGATTGACCCCTGGGCCGGTGCTGATCCTGGTCTTCTGGATCGTCGGGCTCAGGCTCATCGCCGGTCCCGGCAGTCGGTTGCCCTGGACGGACAGCGGCGAGGCGCCGGAGAGCCAGGACAAGCCCCGCGGGCATTCCCGGACCGCCAAGGAACGCGAGGCGACCACCCGCCATGTAAGCACGGCCAGGGCCGGGGGCGTGTTCGGCGGCGCCGCCCTCCTGACACTGGTCGCCGGTGTCGCCATCGAGCGCAGCGGCGAGTCCTTCTTCGGCAACCTGGGGCTATCCGGCGTTCTCTTCGGAGCCACTGTCCTGGCCGCTGCGACCTCCCTGCCGGAGGTTTCCACCGGCCTCGCCGCGGCGCGCCGCGGTGACTACAAACTGGCCATGGGTGACATCTTCGGCGGCAACGCCTTCTTGCCGGTGCTGTTTCTCCTGGTACCCCTGATCAGCGGTAAAGCCGTTCTGCCGTACGCACAAGCCAGCGACATATATCTGACCGCCCTCGGTGCCCTGCTCACCATCGTCTACCTGGCTGGGGTGGTGTTCCGGCCGCAGCGCCAGATACTGCGGATGGGTGTCGATTCCCTGGCCGTGCTCGTCCTGTACGTCATCGGCATCATCGGCCTGATCGCCTTGCAGTGAGCATCCCTCCCGTCCATGGCGTCCGCAGGCACCGCCTAGCTGCGCGGCTTCGGGTGCTGGTGCAGCGGCACCGCCAGCCGGTTGAGGGCGTTCATCATCGCCACCTGCAGCACCAGCGCGCCGAGCGCCTCGTCGTCCATCGTCTCGCGGACACCGGCCCAGACCTCGTCGCTGACGCCGTGCGGAGTCAGGATCGTGACGGCCTCGGTGTACTCCAGCGCCGCTCGCTCGGCCGGGGCGAACAGCAGCGACTCGCGCCACGCGACCAGTTGGAGGATGCGGTCGAGGGTGTCGCCGAGCTCCAGCGCCTCATGGCTATGGAGGTCGACGCAGTAGGTGCAGCCGTTGATCTGCGATGTGCGCAGCTTGACCAGCTCGCGGATCGTCGCGTCGAGCGGGGAGTTGCGGATCGCCTTGTCGACGCTGCCGAGCGCGCGATACGCCTCGGGTGCGGCCTTCGCGAGATTGAGCCGGGTGTCGTCGACGTGCGGATGTGCGGCCATGGGCTCTCCTTGACTAGGTGGACTGACAGACTGCCTCGGTCCGATAGCGTGCACAGTATGAGCAAGCGGGGGCTGGTGGCGTCGGTGGTGATCCGGTCGCCTCGGCGGTCACGATCGCCGTGGACGCCAGTGCAACGCTGCATCCGTCGATCCTGCGTCTCGGCCGCCGATCCGTCGATCCGGACTGGGTAATGCGTCGATATGGCTGACTACCGCATCCACATCGACCAGGCCCACATCGACCTCCTGCTCGGGCGGCTGGCCCGGATCCGGTGGCCGTCGCCGATCGACGGCGCGGGATGGGAGCGCGGCACCGACATCGCGTATCTCCGGGATCTCGTCGAGCACTGGAAGTCGCGGTTCGACTGGCGCGCGGTCGAGGTCAGGCTGAACCAACTGCCTCAGGTCAAGGTTGAGGTCGACGGGCTGGGCCTGCACGCGGTGCATCAGCGCAGTTCCGTCGCCGACGCGCCGGCGGTGCTGCTGCTGCACGGCTGGCCCGATTGCTTCGTACGCTATGAGAAGGCGCTGCCGCTGCTGCGCGATGCCCACGTCGTGGTGCCCTCGCTGCCGGGCTATGGCTTCTCCGACCAGCCGACTGAGGCGGGCTGGTCGACCCAGCGCATGGCCGACGCAATGGCCGAGCTGATGACATCACTGGACTACGAGCATTTTGCGGTCTCCGGCGGCGATATCGGCGGCGGTGTAGCGCTCCGCCTCGCTATCCGGCACAAGGCTCGGATCAGCGGCCTGCACCTGACCGACGTGCCGTTCGGCCTCACGAGCCAACTGGACCCGGGCACCCTGGCCGAGGCGGAGGCAGCGACGATCGCCGCTGTCCGGCAGTGGCAGGCCACCGAGGGCGCGTACGCAATGATGCAGTCGACGAAGCCGATGACAGCCGCCTATGGACTCAGCGACTCGCCCGTTGGATTGGCCGCGTGGATCGTGGAGAAGCTGCGCGCCTGGAGCGATTGCGGCGGCGACATCTCGCGCCGGTTCAGCTTCGACGACGTCCTGACGATCGTCAGCATCTACTGGTTCACCAACACGATCGGCTCGTCGTTCGGGCCCTACTACGAGAAGCCCCCAACCGAGCCCGGCGACGCCCGGGGCGTGCCCACCGGCGTCGCGATCTTCCCCGCCGACATCTCCGCGCCGCCTCGGTCGCTGGGCGAGCGGTTCCTCGATATCGCGCAGTGGACCGAGATGCCGCGCGGCGGGCACTTCACCGCGATGGAGGAGCCGCAGCTGTACGCGGACGACCTGCGCGCGTTCCTGGCTGGCCTCCAGCCGCGGTCCTAGGGAAGCGGCTGCTCGCGCTCGCACCACCAGCTCGTGCGGCCGCCGACGGTGCTGCGCGCCATCGGGGCGCCGTCGCGCGGGCACGTCGCCCCGGCCTGGCGGAACGGGATGACGGGGAGGGTGTGGACGCCGCCGCCCCGGACCGCGGCGGCGATAGCCGTTCGGGTGGCCCGCGCCAGCGCCTTGACCTCGTCCGGGGCGAGCTCGCCGACCGGCCTCGCCGGGTTGAGGCGGGCCTGCCAGAGGATCTCGTCGGCCAGGAGGTTGCCGATGCCGGCGATCGCGTGCTGGTCCAGCAGCCGGGCCTTGATCGGCGCCGTGCCCCGGGCGAGCACCGCGCGGAATTGCGCGGCGGTGATCGTCGCCGCGTCCGGACCGAGCCGCTCCACCGGTGGATCGAGGCGCACCCGGCCCAGGCGGCGCGGATCCACCAGCACCAGCCGGCCGCCGTCGGCGAACGTGAGAGCGAAGCGGCTGTAGCGGTAATCGCCGGCCGCGCGGCCGCGCTCCCAGTAATCCCCGCCGTCGATCTCGGCGCCGTCGGGATCGGCAATGACGATCTTCCCGGACATCCCCAGATGGATGCCCAGCGCCGGCCCCGCGATCGCCGAGTCGGCCAGAGCGGATGTATCGCACCACATCGATTTGCCTACCCGGTGCACGGCGCTCAGAGTGCGGTCCACTAGAGCCGCGTGGATATCGCCCGGCGCATGGGGGCGGCAGACGTAGGAGTCGGTGTCGTCGACGTCGACGATGAGGCGATCCAGCCCATGGCGCTCGATGACGGCGCGGGCGGAGTCTACTTCGGGCAGCTCAGGCATCGCGGCCGAACAATAGTGCGGTTGGCCCGCCTATGGCGTGGGGGTCCACGGGAGCCGCAGTTTCGCGCAGTATTCGTCGGCTATGTTGAATGGGGCACGAGGCTCGCGCTTCCAACTCGCACCTGGACGCTGACCCCGTGCCGGAGGCGCCGGTCCCTCTGTGGGGTTGGGGGGTGGCGCCGCCCGTACCAGGCTTGAGCCAACAGGCTTCTGTTCCAAGTCCCGGACACTTTGCGGCAGCGCAGTCGGGGACAATGCAAGGAGCCCTCCGCATGGGTTTTTTCCCGAAATCGTTCCAGGACCGCTCGGCCGCCCACTACGTACTGGAACCTGTGGCCGCCGCCCGCCTGCGGACCACGCTGGCGCTGGCGGCCCGGACAGTCGATTTCCCGATCGCCATGATCAACATCCTTGGGGCCGACACCCAGCACACCATCAGCGCGGTCGGGGTCGACCGCACGCGGCCCTTGCCGCGCAAGGAGACCTTCTGCGACATCGTCGTGACGACCGGCGAGCCGCTGATCGTGCACGACACGGAGGAACCGCGATTCGCCGGGATCCCGGCCTCGTCGAGGGCCGCCGTCGGCACCTATGCCGGCGTTCCCCTGATGGGGCGCGAGTCCGTCACCGTCGGATCCCTCTGCGTCATCGACAGCCGGGATCGAGAGGTCACGCCCGAGCAGATGTCGAGCCTGATCGCGTTCTCCCGGATCATCGACGATCAGCTGGATCTCATCCGCCGCCTCAACGAGCACCACGAGCACGTCGACGGAAGCGCCGAGGAGTTGGCGCAGGCATTGGCGGCCGGGCGGATCGTGCCCTGGTACCAGCCGGTGGTCGACCTCCGCACAGGGGTCACGGTGGGCTACGAGGCGCTGGCGCGCTGGATCGACTCGAGCGACCGGGTCCGCCTGCCCAGTGAGTTCATTCCCCTGGGCGAGGACAGCGATCTGATCGTCGAGCTCGATCAGGCCGTCGTCCGGCGGGCCATCGAGGACCTCGGCCGGTGGCAGGTCGAGTTCCCGGCCGGACGGGTCGCCATCAACATCTCCGGCCGGAACTTCGACCGCGACGGATGGGTGACCGGCATGCTCGACATTGCCGTCGACGCCGGCGTGGCACCGGAGTCGGTCGCGCTGGAGCTGACGGAGACGGCCCGACTGACTACCAGCCACGAGGCCGACGCAGTGATCGAGGAGCTGCGCCATCACGGTTTCGGCCTGCTGCTGGACGACTTCGGCACGGGCTGGTCGTCTCTTGAGTACCTGCTGCGGCTGCCGGTCAGCGGCATCAAGATCGACCGCGTCGTCTCGGCGACGCTGGGCAGCCGGGTCGGCAATGCCCTGGTCCGGGCGGTGAACGGCGTTGCCGCCGAGCTGGGCATCGCCACGACAATCGAGGGCATCGAGACGGTCGCGCAGGCCCGGGAGGCGCGGGACCTGCAGTGCGACTTCGGGCAGGGCTTCTACTGGTCGCACCCGGCGTCGGCGGCCGCCATCGATCGCGCGCCGATCAACTCGATCCTGCGCCTCGGCGGGTTCGTGCCGACCATCGCCTGACCGGCCGGGCTTTGCCGCCGCGTGCGAGGTGGCAGGCTGGGTGCATGCTGCTCGACGCCCTGACCGCCCGGCCTGGAGCGGACGGCCCGGTCGAGCTCGACGAAGACGAGGTCTACGACTCGTTTGTCGGCTGGGCCGAGGCTCAGGGACTGTCGCTGTACCCGGCGCAGTCAGAGGCGCTGCTCGAGCTGGTGAGCGGCTCCAACGTCATCCTGGCGACGCCAACCGGGTCCGGGAAGTCGCTGGTCGCTACGGGCGCGCACTACCTGGCGATGGCCGGCGGGCGGCGCTCGTTCTACACCGCGCCGATCAAGGCGCTGGTCAGCGAGAAGTTCTTCGCGCTGGTCGCGATCTTCGGCGGGGCGAATGTCGGGATGATGACCGGCGACGCCACGGTGAACGGCCAAGCGCCGATCATCTGCTGCACCGCCGAGGTGCTGGCCAATCTGGCGCTGCGCGAGGGCGCGGCGTCCGATGTCGGCCTGGTGGTCATGGACGAGTTCCACTACTACGGCGACGTCGACCGTGGGTGGGCCTGGCAGGTCCCGCTGCTCGAGCTGCCCAATGTGCAGTTCCTGCTGATGTCCGCCACGCTCGGCGACACCAAATTCATAGCCGACGATCTGACGCGGCGCACCGGGCGGCTGACGGCGCAGGTGACGTCGGTGGATCGGCCGGTTCCGCTGCATCACTACTACGCCCAGACGCCGCTGCACGAGACGATCGCGGACCTGCTCGAGACAAAGCAGGCCCCAATCTACATAGTGCACTTCACTCAGGCCGCAGCACTGGAGCAGGCGCAGGCGCTGACCAGCGTCAACATGAGCACGCGCGCGGAGAAGGACCTGATCGCCGAGGGGATCGGGGACTTCCGGTTCTCCGCGGGGTTCGGCAAAGTGCTGTCGCGCTTGGTGCGCCACGGCATCGGCGTGCACCACGCCGGGATGCTGCCCAAATACCGCCGCCTCGTCGAGCAGTTGGCGCAGGCCGGGCTGCTCAAAGTCATCTGCGGGACCGATACCCTGGGCGTGGGCATCAACGTGCCGATCCGCACCGTGGTGTTCACCGGGCTATCCAAGTACGACGGCACACGGACGCGGCACCTTCAGGTTCGGGAGTTCCACCAGATCGCCGGGCGTGCGGGCCGAGCCGGCTACGACACCGCCGGGACAGTCGTGGTGCAGGCTCCGGAGCACGAGGTCGAGAACGTCCGGCTGGTGGCCAAGGCCGGCGACGATCCGAAGAAGCTCAAGCGGGTGCAGCGCAAGAAGGCGCCGGAGGGCTTCGTCTCGTGGACATCGGCCACGTTCGAGCGACTCGTCAATGGCGTGCCCGAGCCGCTCGCATCGCACATGCGGGTGTCGAACTCGATGCTGCTGAACGTCATCGCCCGTCCAGGTGATGCATTTGTGGCTATGCGGAAGCTGCTGACTGACAACCACGAGTCGCTTCGATCCCAGCGCCGCCTGGTGCATCGGGCGATCCAGGACTACCGCGGCCTGCTCACCGGCGGGGTCATCGAGCGTCTGCCGTCGCCGGATGCCGAGGGCCGAACGGTTCGCCTGACCGTCGATCTGCCGCCGCACTTCGCTTTGAATCAGCCGCTCTCGGGGTTCGCCCTGGCCGCGATCGAGATCCTCGACCTCGAGTCCGAGACCTTCGCCCTCGATGTCGTGTCGATGATCGAGGCCACGCTGGATAGCCCGCGCCAGATTATGTCGGCGCAGGAGCGCAAGGCGCGCGGCGATGCGATCGGGGAGATGAAGTCGCAGGGCATCGAGTACGAGGAGCGGATGCTGCTGCTTGAGGACATCACGTACCCGAAGCCGCTGGAGGAACTGCTCGACGTCGCCTTCGAGGCGTACACCAAGGGCCACCCCTGGCTCTCCGAGCTCGAGGTGTCCCCCAAGGCCGTCGTGCGCGAGATGTGGGAACGCGCGATGACCTTCGGGGAGTACATCGCCTTCTATGGGTTGACGCGGTCCGAGGGTTCGCTGCTGCGCTACCTGAGCGATGCCTACCGGGCGCTGCGCACGGGGGTCCCGTCGGCGGCCCGCACCGAGGCGGTCGAGGACATCACGAGCTGGCTGGGCGAGCTCGTGCACCAGGTCGACTCCAGCCTGCTCGACGAGTGGGAGCAGTTGACCAACCCCGATGACGACGACACGCCCGACGTCGTGCCGCAGATGGCGAAAACGCGCCCGCTGACCGGCAATGTGCGCGTCTTCACCATCATGGTGCGCAATTCGCTCTTCCGGAGGGTCGAGCTCGCGGCGCTGCGGCGCTACTGGGAGCTGGGGCAGATGGACGCCGCCGACGGCTTCGACGGCAACGCCTATCAGGACGCGATCGAGCCCTATTACGCGCGGCACTCCGATATCGGGACCGGGCCGAATGCGCGCGGGCCGGCTCTGCTGCAGATCACCAAGGAGCCCACGCGCTGGCGGGTTCGGCAGATCTTCGATGATCCGGCGGGCGACGGCGACTGGGGCATCGAGGCCGAGGTCGATCTGGACGCCAGCGACGAGGCCGGCGAGCTGGTCATGCGCATCACCCACGTCGGCGAGTGGGTCTAAACCCGAACTTTTGGCAATGGTTAGTCGCTGGGCGGCAGACCTTGACCAGGAGTTTGGGGTTCAGCCCGGTGTTTGGGTCTGTGCCAGGCGGCGGTCGAGGTGACGCTGCTCGGCCGGGTTGGTGGCCAGGCGCCGGGCGCGCTCGAAGGCGGTGTGCGCCCCGGCCGCATCGCCATCGCGCAGCAGCAGCTCGGCCCGGGACGCATGGAGCAGGTGGTAGTCATCCAATCCGTCGATCGCATCCAGCAGCGCCAGGCCGACCCGCGGGCCGTCGGCCATCGCCACCGCGACAGCGCGATTGAGGGCCACCACCGGTGATGCCGTCCTGCTGAGCAGGTGCCTATACAGCTCGGCGATCGTCGACCAGTCGGTGTCTGCCGCAGTGCGCGCATTGCAGTGATAGGCGGCAATCATTGCCTGCAGCTGATACGGCCCGGGCTCCATCCGCTGGGTGGCGGCGCTCATCAGGGCGTTGGCCTGGCCGATCATCACCCGATCCCACCGGCTGCGGTCCTGATCGGCCAGCAGGATCAGCTCGCCGGCATCTGCACCGAGTCGCGACGCCAGCCGGGCGCGGTGGTAGAGCTGCAGCGCCACCAGCGCGTCGACCTCGGAGTGCGCCGGCAGGAGGGTGCGCACGTGCACGGCCAGCCGCAGCGCCTCGTCGAGCAGATCGACGCGAACCGCCTGCTCGCCCGCGCCTCGGCTGAGATAGCCCTCGTTGAAGATCAGGTACAGCACGCCCAGCAGCGCCTCGATGCGCGCGTCCAACTCCGCCGGGATGCTCAAGGGGATACCGGCATCGCGGATCTTGCGCTTGGCCCGCACGATCCGCTGGGCCAGCGTCGCCTCCGGCACAAGGAAGGCCGCGGCGATCTCGCTGGTGGTCAGGCCGCCGACCAGTCGGAGCGTCAGCGCGACCTGAGCATCGCGATCCAGGGCGGGGTGGCAGCACAGCAGGATCAGCCGAAGTTGCTCGTCGCCCACCTCGCCGTCGTCGCGCACCCATCGCTCCTTGGGATCGTCCGCACCGGGGGAGGCCGTCAGCTCGGGCGCGGCGGCGAGCAGCCGGCGGGTCCTCGACTGCTCCCGGCGCAGCCGATCTATCGCCTTGCGCCGCGCCACGGTCATCAACCACGCGGCCGGGTTGTGCGGGGCGCCCGTCCGCGGCCAGTGCTCGGCCGCCTCGGCCAACGCGTCCTGGACGGCGTCGTCGGCGAGGTCCAGATCGCGGAACTGGCGCGCGAGCAGGGCGAGCACGCGCCCGCTCTCCTCGCGCGCCAGCCGGGTCAGGGCATCGTCGACTGCCCCGATCCGAACTCCGGACTCCGCCATGCGAGGCGCTAGCGCGGTGCGTCGGGCCGGAACATGATCGGCCGAACCTCGAGCGTCGCCGGCACGGGGATCTTGGCCGCAAGGGCGAGCGCCTCGTCCAGATCGCTGGCCTCGACGACGTAGAACCCGCCGAGCTGCTCCTTGGTCTCGGCGTAGGGCCCATCGGTGATCGACGGTGCGCCGCCCACCGTGCTGCGGATCGTCGTCGCGGTGGTGACGGGCATCAGGCTCGCCCCGGCGACGAAGTGGCCGCCGTCCATGAGCATCTGGTTGTAGGCCATCCAGCCGCCCATCGACTCGTCGAACTCCGGCGTGCCCGGCGCAGGGGACTGCGTCATTTCCTCGACGTGGATGAGGATCATGTATTCCATAGCGAACTCCTTATGTGGTGGATCGACGGGCGGGACGGCTATGGACGGACGGTGTCCTGCGCATTGTGGTGGATCTCCGCCGCGGCGGCCAGGCGATCGAGGGTGGTCATCATGCCGCCGCGCAGGTGCTCGGCGCGGTCGGTGACGCCGGCTGCGCGCTGCATGAGGCGGATCGCCAGCGGCAGCGGCTGGCTCTGGGCGATCGACTCGGTGACGCGCGTCCCGCCGGCGGGCTGCGGCTCCAGGTCGTAGGACCACTGGGAGTGCGACGGGCCGGGCACGTCGAACGCAAACCGCCGGCCGGCATCGGCCGCAGTGACGGTGGGCTTCGTCGACCACCGCAGAATGCCGATCCCGTTGCGCCCCTTGAATCGGGCTCCGACAACGGGCGCGGTAGCGCCGCCGAGCCAAGCCGCGCCGCGGGTCTCGGGGCTGAACTCGCCCATCCGCGTGACATCGGAGATGAGGGCGTACACCGTCTGCGGCGACGCGTCGATGTCGCGGCGGACGGTGACGGCAAGGGGGTCGGGTCTGCTCATATCGGTCTCCGGCTGGTCTCGGCGGCGCCCGTTGCGCCGCCTCGATGCCTCCATGACGCAGCGCCGTCGCCGGATCGACAGCACACGGGCAGGAAATCTGACGCCGACAACGAACGTTGGCCACCCGAGCCGCTGAGAGCGGTTCGAATGGCCAAACGTTCGCGTTGATCGAGGCGGCGGGCTACGCGGCCGCGAGCACCTCCGCCGCCAGCGGCTCGACGGCTGCGGGCTCGAGGGCCTGGGCCAGCAGGTCGGCCACGTCGCTGACCGGGATGACCGTCAGCGCGGCCAGCACCTCGGCCGGGACGTCGTCCAGATCCGGCTCGTTGCGCGCCGGGATGAACACCGTGGTGATGCCGGCCCGTTGGGCGGCCAGCAGCTTCTGCTTGACCCCGCCGATCGGCAGGACCCGCCCGTTCAGCGTGACCTCCCCGGTCATGGCCACATCGGATCGCACTGCGCGCCCGGTGGCCAGCGACGTCAGCGCCGTCACCATTGTGACGCCGGCCGACGGGCCGTCCTTGGGAACCGCGCCGGCCGGGACGTGGACGTGCACGGCCCGATCGAGCACGGACGCGTCCACGCCCAGCGCTGCCGCGTGCGAGCGGATGTAGGACAGCGCGATGTGCGCCGACTCCTTCATGACATCACCGAGCTGGCCGGTGAGGGCGAGCCCGGGCTTGCCGTCCATCGCCGTCGCCTCGATGTAGAGAACATCGCCGCCTAAGCCCGTGACAGCCAGGCCGGTCGCGACGCCGGGGACCGCGGTGCGCTCGGCCGTCTCCGGGGTGAACCGGGGCCGTCCGAGGTAGTCGCGCAGCGTCGTCTCGGTGATCTGGAGCGGGGCCTCGGCGCCGCCGGCCAGCTTGGTCGCGGCCTTCCGCAGCACCTTGCCCAGCGCCCGCTCGAGCTGGCGGACCCCGGCCTCGCGGGTGTGCGAGGCTGCGATCACGCGCAGCGCGTCGTCGTCGATGGTCACGTCATCGGGCGTCATGGC
>JAOPVO010000268.1 GCA_025966155.1 Pseudonocardiales bacterium | reverse complement strand
GCCCCCGTAGCTCAGGGGATAGAGCACTGCCCTCCGGAGGCAGGGGCGCAGGTTCGAATCCTGCCGGGGGCACCACGTTAGAGGCCTTGATTTCACCGGGCTGGAGCGTTCCGACCGGTCACGTCGGCGTTGATCATCTTCGCGCTAGTCCGCAAAAAGTCCGCACGAGCGGACGCCGCGGTCTCGTTGAGCCGCTCGGCGACCTCGTCCAGATCGTCGTCGAAGAGGTCCGCGTAGGTATCCAGCGTCATCGCTGCGGAGGCGTGCCCGAGCATTCGCTGCACTGCCTTGACGTTCGCGCCGGCGCTGATGGCGAGGCTCGCGGCGGTGTGCCGCAGCTCATGCGGCGTCAGCTCGTGCTCGCCGATCGCCTCAGCCGCGGCATCGAACCAGCCTCGGCGCGCATTGCGGTTGCGCAGCGGGCCGCCTTCCGCCGCTGTGAAGGCCAGCGCCTCGGCAGCGCGACCACTGATCAGGAGGCGCAGCTCATCGGCCAGAAAGCGCGGGATGGGCACGGACCGGTTTTCATGCGACTTCGTCGGCCCCCACGCAAGCACTCCCCCGTTGATCTCCGTCATCGCCTCGGCGATCTGGAGCCGCCGGCGTTTGAGGTCCACACGCCCGACACGCAGGGCGGCAAGCTCGGACCATCTGAGCCCGCAGTACGCAAGCGTGAGCACGACGAGACGGCCGTGGCGGGCCTCCGACGCCAAAGCATCGACCTGAGACGCAGCGAGATACTTTCGCCGTTTGGCGCCCATCGGGGGCAGGCTCACCCCGGCCGCGGGATTCGCCGGCAGCCGGCGGTCCCGCACAGCCAGCTGCAGCACACCGGCCAGCACTCGGTGCGCTTTGCGCACGGATGCACCCGACTGACCCGACGAGAGTTCCGTCAGCCAAGCCTGAACCTCTCCGTGCTCGACCATCACCAACTGCACCGAGCCCCAGCGCGGAAGCACGTGCACCGTCAGCGCCGACTCGTAGCGGGCCCGAGTTGTCGGCCGCAGACGAAGCCGTCACCGAGTCGAGCCAGCGCTGCGCATCTATCTTCCTGGCGAAATGACGCGAGTGCTCCTTGTTCGCGCTGTCGCGGTAGCTGTCCCGCCACTGCCCGTCGCTCCTCTTCGCGATGCTGCCCATATGCCATATGCCAGTCCTCCTGCCATAGCCTGCGACCTCGATGGGCGGCCACAGGCGCGGCCGCCGCAGTTCGACCGGCCACCCTGGCATAGCTGTCCGACATCGGCCGCGCTGTGGATAGCGCTGACGCTCGCGGATTCGCCAATTAACGTTGAAGTGCGTCATTGCGGGCGATATCCGTTGAGGGGACCCCTGCCGCGTGAAAGCGATCGAGATGATTTCTCGCTGTTCACCGTAATGACGGGCAGGTGCTTGCAACCCTGTATTTGCAGGCTTTCGACGATGAGGTGCGGGTTGGGACGTGACGGTCGCAAATGGACTTTGCGGAAGGTTCCAAGGGCCCGCCAAGGGCCCGCCAAGGACATAGCTGACAATGCTCAAGTGAGCGTCGACGGCTGGCGATTGGACGCGGCTGGGCACCCGTCGATCAGTCGACCGCAGTGGGCACTCGAGATCGACTCTATGAGCCCATGCACTCGTCCTCGGCTTGGTCAGCGGAGCGCGGCTCGCCTCAAACCTGAGGCGGTCCGGGACCTCGACGACACGCGTGGAGCAACGGATCGCACAGACGAAGCCATGGCTTCGGCCGCAGAGCTTCCCGCGTGGTCGTCAGCGCCATCGCCGCGATCGCCGCGGTCCCACTGCTCTACGCGGTCCGGCTCCCCCGTGCGCCTGTCGGTGGGTGACCGGGTCCTGGTCGACGACTGCGTCTGCATCCTCAACCACACCCCCGAGCGGTTGGCCAGCCTCGCCTACAAGGTCGGTACCAGTGGCGACGGCGAGCGCGCGTTCCTGCGCGCCTGGGCAAGTCCGAGAATCTCGCCCGTGGCTCGTGCGCAACGCGCAGGCGTCCGGCAGAAGTCGCTGACCACCGGGGCCGTGGTCCGCGGTGAAGCCGACGAGCGTCTACAACATCGTCGCGGTAACCGCCACGCTCGCGTGGTGGCGCACTTGAGCGAGCCGATCGGCAAGCACCTGCCGGAGGACCTGAGCACGCTATCCGACTTCCTGATTGCCGAGATGCGCTACGGCATCCTCGCGGCGGTCGAGGCGAAGGTCGTCGCGGATCTGCAGACCACGAGCGGGATCCAGCTGCGGACCTTCGCCGCCAATTGTTCGAGGTGACGAAGGCATCAACTTCCGAACTCTTCGTGATGCGCGCGGATCTGCCCGTCGATCGCCCCGCCCGCCGCCTCTGGGGCGTGCCCGTAGTGGTGCCAGCGCCGCAGCCACCGGCATGTGCTAGCTGCCAGTGGCCGGGCTCAGGCCGAACGTCCCGGCCACTCAGGATGTTCAGCCCTTCCTCGCGGTCGGCGACCACGGTCCACTCATGCAGTGCCCGCATCGCAAGCGCCTCTCAGCTGCGCGAGTTGGGTGGGGTGGATCCCGCCGTGGCATGGCGGGGGCCTGCGCATAGCCGAGTTTGATCAGGAGATGCCGTCGAATGGTCCGGGCTGCAGCTGGAACATGCGCAACAGCTCACCAACAGCGCAAAGGGCGGAACGCTGCCCACTCCGGCGCGAAATTGGGCCGCGTCGGCGTCGGGCGAGGGAGGGCCCTCTTGGCGGACCGTAACCCGCATGGTCGAAATGCAGGACGCCAACGAGCGCAAAGGGGCGCTGAGCGCATGACCGCAGAGCCGTCCGGCGAGGCCGACCTCACCCGCGACGCCGAGGTGATCTACGCGGCCATTCAGCGATACGAGGCCGAGTGCGAAGATCGAAGGCAGGCGGCGTCCCAGCGCGCGTTCGGCCATCCCCGCGCCTACATAAACGACGCGTTCCCCAGCGCGGCCGGCTACGTGGACGCCATCGCCGCAGCGCTGGCGGACCTCCGATGAGCCGCCAGGAGCGGCGCCTGCTGACGGTGGAGCTCGGGCGCAAGGCAGCTCGCGTACATCAGGCTGCCGGCTCTAGCCCCCTACCGGTCATGTTCGCCTCGGTAAACAAGCGTTTCTGCGCGGTGGTCAACGAGCCGTTCCATGCCGCAGGCGGGGCGATCAAC
>JAOPVO010000254.1 GCA_025966155.1 Pseudonocardiales bacterium | reverse complement strand
AGACGCGGAGACGTCGTGCCGCGCATATCGACGAGGCCGTCGTGCACGATCTGCCCGTAGCGGGCCAGCGCCGCAGTCCCGAGCCGCTGGGACTGGTCGGCCATCCGGGCGAGGGTCTCCGGCGGCGCATCGATCAGACCGCGGGTACCGGCATCGGGGACGGCGTCGAGCACAACGAGGTCGCGCAGTCGATCCAGCAGGTCGGCGGCGAACCGGCGCGGATCGTGGCCGGCCTCGACCACTCGCTCGACCGTTGCGTACACACCGGCGGCGTCGCCCACCGCGAGGGCATCGACGATGTCGTCGATCAGGGCCGCGTCGGTAACCCCCAGGAGGGACACCGCGTCGGCGTAGGTGACGCCTTGATCATCGGCGCCGGCCAGCAGCTGATCGAGGATCGACAGCGAGTCGCGGACGGAGCCGCCGCCGGCGCGGACCACCAGCGGCAGCACAGCGGGCTCGACCGTGACGCCCTCGGCGACGCAGATCCCCTCGAGGTGGGTGCGCAGCACCCCCGGCGGCACCAGCCGGAAAGGGTAGTGATGGGTGCGCGAGCGGATGGTCTGCAGGACCTTCTCCGGCTCGGTGGTCGCGAAGACGAAAACCAGGAAGTCCGGCGGCTCCTCGACCAGCTTGAGCAGGGCGTTGAAGCCCTCCTTCGAGACCATGTGGGCCTCATCGATCACGTAGACCTTGTAGCGATCGCGGGCCGGTGCGTAGAAAGCCCGCTCGCGCAGGTCGCGGGCATCGTCGACCCCGCCGTGGCTGGCGGCATCGATCTCGATGACATCAATGGAGCCGCTGCCGTTCGGCGCGAGCTCCTTGCAGGAATCGCAGACGCCGCAGGGGTCCGGCGTTGGGCCCTGGGCGCAGTTGAGCGACCGGGCCAGGATCCGCGCGCTGGAGGTCTTGCCGCAGCCGCGCGGGCCGGAGAACAGGTAGGCGTGGTTGATCCGCCCGGACCGCAGCGCCTGCATGAGCGGCGTGGTGACGTGCTCCTGGCCGATCAGCTCGCTGAAGGTCGCCGAGCGGTACTTGCGATACAGGGCGAGGGAACCGGCGACCACGCGTCGACAGTAGAGCAGCGGTGGGACCTCAACCGCACGTTCGCCGACAGCGTGAGGGCAACGCCGAGCGGGCATGAAAGGGCCCCTCGCGCACCCGCCAGAGCCTGCTTATCCTTGCTGCCTTCCGGCCCTGGGGAAGTTCACAAGATGAGCGCCGCACGAGGGGCTGGGAGGCAGCCTACCCGTCGCCGCGCCCCCGTCTGCAGGGCGATCGACGACGTAGATTCAGGCCGCCGCGGATGCCGTACTCTCTTCGGCGGAGGATTCGCCTAGTTGGCCTAGGGCGCACGATTGGAAATCGTGTTGGGATAAAACCCTCGGGGGTTCGAATCCCCCATCCTCCGCCAGGCGTGGCACCAGCCGGGACTCGGTTGGTAGCCACGCTGGCAGCCACGGGCCGTCTTCGGGGTGCGGAGTGGACCGTAGGCGGTATGAACTAGGTGCCGGCTCGACGCTATAGCCAAGCTCACGGAGTGCCTCGACGGCGACTTCCTGGCGCTCGCGCATCATGGTCCGCAACTGGGTGTCGATCCATGGTCCGCGGGTCTCTTCAAGCGTTTCCCGCCAGTGCGCGTTCTTCGGCTTGACCTTGAGATCGAGGATCAGCATCTCGACGACAAGCCTCTCCCTGCCCATGAAGCGACGCGCGCTCCGCGCAGGCCAAGCCAGTCGTAGCCGAACGAATGGGTCCGCAGGTCATACACCCATAGCTTGCTTGCTGGACCACGGCGTGTCCCAAACCGGCCGCTTATCGAAGAGCAGGAAGTTGGCCTTGACCCCGCCGGCGTAGAACATGCCGGTCGGCAGTCGGAGCATCGTGTGGACGTCGAACTCGCGCAGGAGCCACCGGCGGATGGTCTCGCGTCCGCCGGCCTCGAAGAGCACATTGTCGGGCAGGACGACGGCCGCTCGGCCGTTGAATCTCGAGGATCGTCTTGAGGTGCTAAAGGAAGTTGAGCTGCTTGTTTGAGGTCGTAGCCAGAAGTCGTCGCTGACGATCTCCATCTCGTCGCTCGACTCCCGACCGTCCGCGCCGATCATCATGACGGACGATTTGTCGCCGAATGGAGAATTGGCTAGCACGACGGAGAATCGTCCGATCTGCCGTAGAAGGGCTCCGAAGTAAAGACAGCCTTCGGCCGGGCAGCGGCGATGGTGCGGCCTCGCTATAGACGCTAGGTGGTGCGAGGAGTCGGAACAGCTGTGGGTGTCGGCGCTGCCGTCAAGTCGGTGATGTAGCCGTTGATGTCGCAGGACTCCTGCTCGTCAGAATCCGTGGGGTACGCCACGACGGCACCCGGGAACTTCAGGTAGAGGTCCGCGGTCTTCGCCCTGGTGTCCACGCATGACAATGGAGACCTCGATTTATCAGTCGGCAGTACCTGCGGTACGAAAGCGATCAATGCCACGATGACCGCAACTGCGCCCGGCACGATGAGCGTCGGATTTAACCAAGCATCACCCGTCTTGCCCTTCGGGCGCGGTTGACGCTTGGGCTTAGCGGAATCAGGTGCCGCCGGTGGGTCTGGAATTGGAGGACCGACAACCCCCGTGTCGAATCTCCAGTCGAAGGGTCGCGGCCCTGGCTGAAGCGGCGAAGGGTTGATCCTGGGCAGCGGTTGGCTAGGCCTGTCCGACGCCGGTTCCGAAGGAACGTCGGCGGCGCCCTCTGTCTTAGCCGGCATGGGCTCGATCGTGTCGACGCGCCAGTTGAACGGAGCGGGTGTCTCTGGCTTGCTACCGGAGGTAGGTCGCATCTGACCCCAGTTCCCGGTCCAAGGGGGATCCGGGATTTGACCAGAGGGTGTGCCAGCCCGGGCATCGAACTCGAGCTTGTCTAACACGCGGCCCCGTAGCGCCAGCAGAACCATAATGAGGATCGTTAGCACCATTAGTGCACCCGCAGCCACGGACCACTCGCGCCTGGATAGCCCTGCGTCCGTTCGAGCGACCTGCAACGCCAGCACAACCGCCGAACCTGCCGCAGCAGCTGCCGCGGCTCCAAGCGCGAGGGCGGCAAGTCGGGGTCCGTCGCTCGCCCGACTGGATCGGTTCATTGCCATCGAACCTCCGCGCAAGCGATTGGTTGGCAGATGCTAACGCAGACCCGCACGTGCGGCTACTGCGAGAGAGTTGTGGCAGAACTATCGCCGTTAATAGGCGTAGAGCCGGTTCCCGCCGAGACCTTCAAATTCCCCCATTAGGCAGAATCCTGCACCTACCCTTTAGCAATGTCGTCAATACTTATCTGGCTGAAATATCTTTGAGCTCGTCCCGAACACCTCAATACGCCGCCGTAAGCTCACCATCGCACGGCCAGCGTCGTGATCCACAGGCCGTTCAAAGTATGCAGATGGCTGTGATCGACAGAGCCCCGGCAGGTGATGAGCGACAACCCGATCCGAAGCGCCGACGAGCAAAGCGACAGCCAATGGGAGTACATCGTCCGCAGCGGCAGGGGCTGCGGGTCTCCGTCGTCCTCATTGCCGTTGGTGATCGGCTGACTCCGCAGCGGACTGCTAGCAGGAGCGATAGAGCAGGACGACGTCTGCGCAAGCCGGAGGGCCATGTTGGTTGTGCTCACCCCGGCACTCGGCACCCGCTCGCGACCGCAGGGAGCGCCATGCTGCTTCGCTACAACACTCCCTTCGGTGCGCAAGCGCACTGAGGGGAGCAGCTAGACGGGTTACCGATATGGCGCGGTCAGGCGATGCTCCATCGGACCGCCTTGCACCACGACGCCGGACAGCGCGAGGTCCGCTGTCTGGCGTGCGTCGTACCCGGCTTCCCTCAGGACGTCGGCGGTGTGCTCACCCACGCCTGGAACAAGCTTCGCGCCGGTACGTCCGCTCCGGCTGAAGACGGCGTATCGGCCGG
>JAOPVO010000199.1 GCA_025966155.1 Pseudonocardiales bacterium | reverse complement strand
ACAGCGAGATCCCATCGGCGGAGAAGGAGCTCGAGGCCGCAGTGTCCAGCGAGCAGGCCGTTGCCGCGCAGGACGTCATGGTCAAGGAGCAGGTCGGGCCGGACGAGATCGCCGATGTCGTGGCGGCGTGGACCGGCATCCCCGCCGGGCGGCTGCTGGAGGGCGAGACGGCCAAGCTGCTGCGCATGGAGGACGAGCTGGGGGCGCGCGTCGTCGGCCAGAAGCAGGCCGTTCAGGCGGTGTCCGATGCGGTCCGCCGCGCCCGGGCCGGGATCTCCGATCCCGATCGCCCGACCGGGTCGTTCCTCTTCCTCGGGCCTACCGGCGTCGGCAAGACTGAGCTGGCTAAGGCACTGGCCGGGTTCCTCTTCGACGACGACCGCGCCATGGTGCGCATCGACATGAGCGAGTACGCCGAGAAGCACTCGGTGGCCCGGCTCGTCGGCGCGCCTCCCGGCTACGTCGGCTATGACGAGGGCGGCCAGCTGACGGAGGCCGTGCGTCGCCGTCCGTATTCGGTGGTGCTGTTCGACGAGGTCGAGAAGGCCCACCCGGACGTCTTCGATGTGCTGCTGCAGGTGCTCGACGACGGGCGGCTGACCGATGGGCAGGGCCGGACAGTCGACCTGCGCAACGTGATCCTCGTGCTGACGTCCAACTTGGGCTCGCAGGCGCTGATCAGCGATCTGCCCGAGGCAACCAAGCGCGAGATGGTGATGTCGACTGTGCGCTCGCACTTCAAGCCCGAGTTCCTCAACCGTCTCGACGACATCGTCATCTTCGACGCCCTGACGATCGAGCAGCTGGCCCGCATCGTCGACATCCAGCTGAGCGAGCTGGGCAAGCGGCTGGCCGGGCGTCGACTGAGCCTCGAGGTCACCGACGCGGCGCGCGAGTGGCTGGCTGTCACCGGCTACGACCCGCTGTATGGCGCGCGGCCGCTGCGGCGGCTGGTGCAGACGGCGATCGGGGATCGGCTGGCCAAGGCGCTCCTGGGCGGGGACATCCAGGATGGCCAGACTGTGCTGATCGACATCGATGCGGATGCGAAGGCCCTGACGGTGGCGGCCAAGGCCTGACGCGGTCAGCCTCACGGGAATCTCCTGCGGGGACCGGGCTACTCGGGCTCGTTGAAGTAGCACCGGTCCCACGCGGGGGAGTCCGTGACGTATTCGGAGCAGCGGTCGTACTCGCTGACGATGTAGATCGAGAAGAGCGTCGCCAGCATCAGGCCCACCGAGGCGCAGGCAATGCCAGCTACGGCCTTGCCCTTCCCGACCTGCAGGTGGCGCGGCATCCGGTTCGCTCGGCGCAGTCCGACGATGCCGAGGATGAGCCCGACGATCGCGATCGGCAGGTCGAAGAACACCAGGATCATCCCGGGGATCGAGATGATGCCCAGCACCATCGCCGCGGTCGCGAGCCCGTTCGTGGCCAGGGGCATGGTGTAGACCGGCTGCATCGCCATGACCGGCAGCGGGTACTGCGCCTGCGGCGCATAGGGGAATGCCGCCGGCGGCGCATACGGGAATGCCGATGGCGGCGCCGCCGGCGGTGCGGCGTAGGGATCCTGGTACTGCCAGTGCCCACCCGGGGCCGGCGGCTGATAGCGATCGTCCGGCCCGGTCACGGCGCTACTCCGCGGTGACGCAGGTGGACCAGTCCGTCGACCCGAACTCGTAGGTCGAGCAGTCCTGCATCCGGTTGACCAGGTATACCGACACGATTGTGGCCAGGACCAGCCCGATGATCGACGTGATGACACCGGCCAGCGCCGCGCCGTGGCCGATCCCGTGCAGGGCCTTGGACTTCTTGAGCGCCACGATGCCGAGGATCAGCCCGACGATCGCAATCGGCAGGTCGAAGAAGGAGAACAGCGCCCCGGGGATCGAGATGATGCCCAGCACCATCGCCGCGGTTGCCAGGCCATTGCGGGCCGGGGTCGGGGGGAAGTACGGGGGCGCGTACTGCTGCGGGTACCCGGGCGCGCCATAGGGGTTGGGCGGCTGCGGCTGCGCGTATGGGTTCTGGCCATAGGGATTGGGGTTCTGCCCGTACGGGTTCGGGTTCTGGCCGTACGGATCCGGCTGGCCCTGCGGCGGCTGGGTCTGCTGCCACTGGCCCTGCGCCGCGCGCGCGGCCGCGGCCCGCTGGACGTCGTCCGGCTCCTTCGACAGCGGGACGAACGGCTGCCCGAACCCGTTGGTGGCGCCCTCGTAGCCCGAGCCCGGGCCGTAGGCGCCGCCATTCGGGTTCGGGGCGGGATCGCCGTAGCTCGGAGACGAGGTCGGGTCGCTGGGCGGTGTGGTCACAGTGTCCTCACAGTTGCTGCTCGTCGTGCGATGGCCTGACTCTAACGATCACCGGGGCCCCGCCCGCTTCGGACCCGGCCGTCGGGGCCGTGCGAATCGGTACGCTCATCGGATGCCAGACGCATCGCAGGGCCGCAGCGTTCCCAGCGACGACCCTTCCGGCCGGCGGCGCGGGCGGCTGCCCGGCGCGCATCCGGACCTTCCGAACGCCCTCATCTACGCGTTCTGGGGCCTGCAGATCGCCGCGGTGATGTCGGTCATCCTGGGGATCATCCAGCGCACGCAGACCGACTGGCTGCGCGAATCGGCGCGCAAGCGCGTCGAGGACGATCCCTCGCTGAAGCTGCCCACCGACGGCGACATCAGCAGCTTCGTGACCAGCCAGCTCGTCGGCCTGGTCCTGCTCGGGGCGATCCTGGGCCTCGTCGCCCTGCAGGTGCTGCGCGGCCGGGTTCGCGCCCGCTGGTACGTGGCCGGGATCTTCCTGCTCGCCACTGTGGGCTTCGCGATCGTCCTGCCGTTTGCCTACCTCGGCATCCCGACGGCGTTGACGTTCCTCACCAGCGACGATGCGCCCGTCGTCATGGCCATCCCGATCTGCATCGCGGCGGCGGCAACCACGGTCGCGTTCGCGATGACGGTGACGCGACCGGCCCGGGTGTTCTTCGCGGCCCGCAAGGCGGAGGATCTCGCGCTGGTCGAGGCATCCGGCGGGCCGGCCCGCCGACCGGGCCTATTCGGGGGGCTTCGCCCGCCGATGGCGCCCGAGACGCGCGAGGCACTGGAGAAGGCCGGCATCTCCACCGGAAGCAAGCGCGCAAGGGCCCGCACGGCCGCGGCCTCGCCTTCCGGGGACCCGAAGCCGTCGCTGGTCAAGGGATCATCCCGCCCGGCGGCCGGCTCGAAGCCGTCGCTGTCCAAGAGCCGCGCGCCGGCAGAGGCCAAGCCCGACGCCACGGCCGCCGGTGCGCGCAAGAAGGGCACTCCGCGCAGCCGATAGCCTGCAGGGCATGACCGCGCGCGAGGACCTCCGTCAGCTCATCGTCGATATCGCCATCGTGCATGGGAAGGTCACGCTGTCCTCCGGGCGCGAGGCCGACTACTACGTCGACCTGCGCCGCGTGACGCTGCATCACGCGGCCGCCCCGCTCATCGGGCGGGTCATGCTCGACCTCACGGCCGACTGGAGGTACGACGCCGTCGGCGGCCTCACCCTAGGCGCGGACCCGGTGGCGACGGCGATGCTGCACGCCTCGACCGGCCTGATCGACGCCTTCGTCGTCCGCAAGGAGGGCAAGGCCCATGGCCTGCAGCGTCGGATCGAGGGCCCCGATGTGGCCGGGCGCCGCGTGCTCGCCGTCGAGGACACCTCGACCACCGGCAGCAGCGTGCTCGACGCCGTAGAGGCGCTGCGAGCCGAGAACGCCGAGGTCATCGGCGTGGCCGTGATCGTCGACCGCGGGGCCCGCGACGCGGTCCGCGCGGCCGGCCTGGAGTACCGCTCGGCGTACTCGCTGGCCGAGCTCGGTCTTGCCTGACCAGTCCCCGTCTGAGGCAGACGCTCCCTTGCCGGCCGCGCCTCTGCTTGAGGACCATGTGCCTGACGACGTGGGCGCGACGCCTGATCTGCTGGTCGGCGTCGGGCCGCACCCGCGGCCCTGGCCGGACGATGCCCGCCTGGACCCGACGCTGCTGGCCGACGGCGACCGGCGCAATGTGCTGGATCGCTACCGCTACTGGACGGTTGCCGCGATCGTCGCCGACCTCGCCCCGCGCCGGCACGACTTCGCCGTGGCGATCGAGAACTGGCAGCACGACATGAACATCGGGACGGTCGTGCGCACGGCCAACGCCTTCGCCGCCTCCGACGTGATCATCGTAGGCAACCGCCGCTGGAATCGCCGCGGCGCGATGGTGACAGATAGGTACCAATCGATCAGTCACGTGCCGACGGTGGCGGCGCTGCGCGCAGTGGCCGACGAGCGCGGGCTCGCCTTGATCGCCATCGACAACCATCCGGGCGCTCTGCCGCTGGAGTCGGCCGAGCTGCCTCGGAGGTGCATCCTGCTATTCGGCCAGGAGGGGCCGGGGCTCTCAGCCGATGCGCTGGCCGCCGCCGATGCCGCCTACTCGATAGCGCAATATGGTTCGACGCGATCCATCAACGCCGGGGTGGCGGCGGGGATCGCGATGCACGCCTGGATCCGCGCCCACGCCTGAACCCCGCCCCCCGTCCAACCCCGAACTTGTGGCAATGGTTTGTCGCTCAGCGACAAACCATTGCCGAAAGTTCCGCCGTAGACGGTCAGTCGGACGGATCGGTCAGGATGCGGGCGCCGTCCTCGGTGACCACCAGCGTGTGCTCCCACTGCGCCACCCACGACTTGTCCCGCGTCAGCACAGTCCAGCCGTCGTCCCACATCGTCCAGGCCTGATCGCCCAGCGCCAGCATGGGCTCGATCGTGAAGGTCATGCCCGGGGAGAGGATCGTCGTGTCCCGCGGGTCGTCGTAATGCAGCACAGTGGGGCGGATGTGGAACGAGTGCCCGATGCCGTGCCCGGTGTAGTCGCGCACCACGCCGTAGCCGAACCGCTTGGCGTACGACTCGATCACCCGGCCCACGACATTCAGCGGACGCCCCGGCGCGACGGCCTTGATCGCCCGCATCATCGCCTCGTGGGTGCGCTCGGATAGCAGGCGAACCTCTTCCGCCGGCGTGCCGGCGAAGTAGGTGGAGCAGTTGTCGCCGTGGACGCCGTGCTTGTAGGCCGTGATGTCGAGCTTCACGATGTCGCCGTCCTCGAGCACCGTGGAGTCCGGGATCCCGTGGCAGATAACCTCATTGAGGGAGGTGCACAGGGACTTCGGGTACCCCCGGTAGCCCAGCGTCGAGGGGTACGCGCCGTGATCGAGCAGGAACTCGTGCCCGATCCGGTCCAGCTGATCGGTGGTCACGCCCGGCACGATGTGCTCGGCGACGGCGAGGATGGCCTGGGCCGCGATTCGTCCCGCGTCGCGCATCTTCTCGATGGTCTCGGCGTCCTTGACCGGCGGCTCGCTCAGATCGTCGGCCGGGCCCTTGACGGAGACGCCGCGGCCATCGACGTAGAACGGCCGCTCGATCGATGCAGGAACCTCCAGCCGTGCAGACACCCGTCCCGGGGACAATGCGTTGCGAATGCTCATACCTCAATCACCTTGGGCACCAGCATCGGACGCCGGCGGAAGGTCTGGTCCACCCATTTGCCGGTGGTGCGCCGGATCAGATGCTCCAGCGATTCGGCATCGCGCATGCCATCGGCCACCGCCTGCTCCAGCTTCTGGATGAGCTCCTTGCGGATGGGGTCCAGCGCCGACGGATCGTCGATGAAGCCGCGCGCGGTGATCTCGGGGCCGGACACCACCTTGCCGGCGGTGGTGTCGATGACAACCAGGATCGACAGGAACCCCTCCTCGCCGAGGATGCGCCGGTCCTTGATGGCGACGTCGGCCAGATCGCCCATGGTCAGGCCGTCGACGTATACATAGCCGGCTGGCACCGCTCCGACGATCGTGGCCAGCCCGTCGGCCAGGTCGACGACTGTCCCGTCCTCGGCAAGCATGATCCGCTCGTCAGGGATGCCGGTGCTTCGGGCGATCGCCGCGTGGGCCCGGAGGTGCCGCCATTCGCCGTGCACGGGCATGAAGTTCTTAGGCCGCACCGCATTGAGCAGGTACCGCAGCTCGCCGGCCGGCGCATGGCCGGACACATGCACCAGCGCCGTCGACTTGTGCACGACATTTGCGCCCATGCGGGACAGACCGTTGATAACCCGGAACACCGCGTTCTCGTTGCCGGGTATGAGAGACGACGCCAGCACGATGGTGTCGTCGGGCACGACGCGGATCATCTGGTGCTCGCCGCCGGCCATCCGAGACAGCGCCGACAGCGGCTCGCCCTGGGAGCCGGTGCACACGAGCATCACCCGGCGCGACGGCAGCTGGTCGACGGTCTTCAGATCCACCAGCAGCCCGTCCGGAACCATCAGCAGGCCGAGCTCCTTGGCGATGGCCATGTTCTTGACCATCGAGCGGCCCACCAGCGCGACGACGCGGCCGGTGGCGTAGGCAGAATCGAGCACCTGCTGCACCCGGTGCACATGGGAGGCGAAGCAGGCCACGATCACCCGCCCCGGTGCCTTCTCGATGACGGCGGCGACGACCTTGCCGACGTCCTGCTCGCTGGGGATGAAGCCGGGAACCTCGGCGTTGGTGGAGTCCGACAGCAGCATCGCCACGCCGTGATCGCCCAGCCGCGAGAAGCCGGGCAGATCGGTCAGCCGCCCATCGAGCGGCGTCTGGTCCATCTTGAAGTCGCCGGTGTGCAGGATCGTGCCGGCGCCAGTGGTGATCCCCACCGCCAGCGCGTCCGGGATCGAGTGGCTGACAGCGAAGAACTCCAGCGTCCAGTCGAAGCCCGCATCGCCCGCGGCCAGCGCCACGACATCGCCCTCGCGCACCTGGCGGAGGTCCGGTCGCCCGATCCGATGCTGCTCGAGCTTGCCGGCCAGCAGCGCGAGGGTCAGGCGCGAGCCGAGGATCGGGATATCGTCGCGCTCGCGCAGCAGATACGGGATGGCGCCGATGTGGTCCTCGTGGCCGTGCGTCACGACGATCGCGTCGATGTCGTCGAGGCGATCGCGGAAGTAGGACCAGTCCGGGAGCATCAGGTCGACGCCGGGGGCGTTGGTCTTCCCGAGCAGGATCCCGCAATCGACGACGAGCAGGCGCCCGGCCGAGCCCGCCGCGGCCGTGGCCGGCAGGTACTCGAAGACCGTCATATTCCGCCCGATCTCGCCGATGCCGCCGAGCGGGATCACCCGAAGCGCACCGGGCGCCAGCGGTCCGGGCAGCGGCAGGTCGTGCTGGTCCGGGGCCTTCGCCACGCCGATGCGCCTCGCTTTCGGTTGCCGATCGCGCGGCCGTCGGAGCTGGGCGCCCGCGATGCCCGCTTTGCCCCGATCGGCGCAGCTGGGCGTCTGGGAGTCAGGCTAGTCAGCGGCGTGACCGCACGCGCAGCCGCCGGTAGCGTGCGTGATCATGACCGACCCGATCGCGCTCGACACAGATCAGGCCAAGCTCCTGGGCATCGGCATCATCGTCGCGGTGGTGGTGATCGGCTTCATCATCAGCGCGCTGATCACTGCGATCGTGGGGCGGATCATCGTGATTCTGGTGGTCGTCGCGCTGGCCGTCGGGGTCTATACGCAGCGGGCGCAGATCCGCGACTCGGTCAATGACTGCGACGTGACATTCTTCGGCATCCACCTGACTCCGAGCGACGACAACGTGCGGCAGGCTTGCGCGGACCAGATCACGCGCTGAGCCCCCGTCGCTCCCGGGAGCGCTGGCCGCGGTAATCGAGGCGAGCCGTCCCCGGAGCGGGACCTGTGCTACTTCGGCGTCGGCAGGCGGTGCGGGCGTAACACCAGTAGGGGGAGTGGCCGGGCCTAGCCGGCTCCGGGGGCCTGCGACCGCTTCCGCGCCTTCAGGTACTCAAGGACGATCGGGATCAGCGACAGCGCGACAATGCCCACGATGATGACCTCGACGTGGTTGGCCACGAAGTCGATCTGGCCCAGGAAATAGCCCAGCAGCGTGACGCCCGCGCCCCAGAGGACCCCGCCGATCGCCGAGTAGGCGATGAAGGTTCGGTAATTCATCCCGGACACGCCCGCGACGACGGTGACGAACGTGCGCACCACCGGGACGAACCGGGCGGCCACGATCGCGAATGGGCCGCGCGCCTGGAAGAACGCCGACGTCTGCTCGATGTATTTGCGCTTGAACAGCTTGGAGTCCGGTCGCTCGAATAGCGGCGTCCCCGCCTTGCGACCGATCCAATAGCCGACGATGTTGCCTAGGATTGCAGCGATCGGCACGCCGACGAGCAGCGCCCACAGCGGGACGTCGAAGGTGCCCGCCGCGACCAGCAGCCCGGCAGTGAACAGCAGCGAGTCGCCGGGCAGGAAGAAGCCGATCAGCAGCCCGCACTCGGCGAACACGATGATCAGCAGCCCCGCCAGCCCGAAGGTGTCGAGCAGGTAGTTGGGGTCCATGAACTGCGGAGCAGCGAGGACCTGGCCCCCGGAGGCGGCGGCGAGATCCCCGAGCAGGGCGGCATGCGACATTCCCGGAGTCTAGGCAACGCCGGGTGAGCGCTGGCTCGGTGCCGGCTGCGCACGGTGATCGATACCACCCGCGCGCGGCCCGGCGTAGTGGCAAGGTAGCGCCCGTGACGGACCGCATCGGGCTCAGCGAGATGGCGATGCTGACCGGCGCCGGCGTGCTGGCCGGTATCTGCGGGACGGTGGCGGGCCTGGCGTCGCTGGCGTCCTACCCGGCGCTGCTGGCGGTCGGGCTGTCGCCCATCTCGGCCAACGTCACCAACACCGTCGCGCTGTGCGGCAATGTGATGGGCTCGGTCTTCGGCGCCCGCCCGGAGCTCAAGGGCCAGCTCGACCGCATTCGGCGCTTCGGGCTGCTGACCCTGGTCGGGGGCGCGATCGGGGCGGCGCTGCTGCTGGCCACCCCGTCCGACGGCTTTGCCAAGATCGTGCCGTTCCTGGTCGGGTTCTCGGCGCTGCTGGTGCTGGTCCGCCCCCAGATCCAGGGCGCCATCGACGCCCGCCGGCTGCGCGCGCGCTCCGGGGATCCCCACGCCGCGCCGGTCGAGCAGCAGCCCGGTGCGCACTGGTCCGCGCAGGCCACGATCTTCGGGCTCGGCCTCTACGGCGGGTACTTCGGCGCGGGCGCGGGCGTCATGATGATCGCGCTCCTATCGATCGTCACCGGCGAGATCCTCGTGCGGGTCAATGCGCTCAAGAACATCCTGCTCGGCCTCGCGAACGGCGCCGCGGCCATCGGCTTCATCATCTTCGGGCCGGTCATGTGGGCCGCGGCGCTGCCGCTGGGCCTCGGCTGCATCGTCGGCGGGTTCATCGGGCCGAAGATCGCGCGGGTCATGCCGGCGACGCTGCTGCGCATCCTGATCGCACTCGCCGGGCTGTTCCTGGCCGTCAAGCTCGCCCTCGACGCGTACTGACATGGAGCTCGTGCTGGAGCTCATCGTCTGGCTGTTCGTCCAGGTAGTCGTCGAGATCATCGGGGAGTTCCTCTGGGAAGGCGCGACCCGGACAATGCGCAGCCGGGCCGGGCGGCTCGTCGTCGGCGTCTTCGTCGGCTTCGTCGGCGGCCTGATCTGGGGCATCCGCTACACGGACCTGCCGACCTACCCGAAGACGCTCTGGGTGAGCCTGGCACTGGCCGCGGCGGGGATCGCGCTCGCCGCCGGCACCCGTTCGTCCCCGTCGGCGCCGCCCGCTCCGCGCCATATCTGGCGCGATCTGGCGGTTCCGCCGTGGGCGTGGCCAGCGGATCGGCTGATGGGGCTCGCGCTGCTCAATGTCGCCATCGCGGCAGGGGTGCTCGTCGGCTACCTCGCCGCGTGAGCCTCTGTCCGCAGCGCATGATCAAGTTCTGCGCCGGACGTTTGCCGGACGCCCCGGCGAACCGAGGTAAGAGGCCATGACACGCCAGCGGCTGTTGATCATCGGCGGCGACGCGGCCGGGATGGGCGTCGCGGCGCACGCCCGCCGGGGGCGGCCGGTCGATGAGCTCGAGATCGTCGTGCTCGAGCGCGGCCAGTACACGTCCTATGCCGCGTGCGGTATCCCGTACTGGATCGGCGGCGAGGTCGACAGCCGCGACGACCTGATCGCCCGCACGCCGCAGGAGCATCGGGCCCAGGGGATCGACGTCCGGCTGCGCATCGAGGCCACCGCCATTGACCTCGACGCCCGGCGCGTCTCGGCGCGCGACCTCGACGACGGGTCCGTGAGCGAGTTCTCCTTCGACGATCTGGTCATCGCGACCGGGGCGACGCCGCTGCGCCCGGATCTGCCCGGCCTCGACGCAGCGGGCGTCTTCGGCATCCAGCATCTGCAGGACGGGGACGATGTGCGGGCGGCGCTCGACGCCGGTGCGTCGCGCGCGGTCATCGTCGGGGCCGGCTACATCGGGCTGGAGATGGCCGAGGCGCTTATCCAGCGCGGGCTCACGGTCACGGTGATCGACCGCTCGCAGGAGCCGATGTCCGTGGTGGATGAGGACATGGGCGCGCTGATCGCCAAGGCGGTGCGCGGGCTGGGCATCACCCTGCTGACCGGCACCGAGCTGCTCGAGGTGATGGTCGAGGATGGGCGCGCGACCGGCGTCCGGTGCAAGGCGCTGGCCGGGGAGGCGCAGGTGCTCGAGGCCGATCTGGTGATCCTCGCGCTGGGGACGGCCCCCACGTCCGAGCTGGCCCGCGTGGCGGGGCTCGACATCGGCCCGAGCGGCGGCATCACCACCGACGCCGCAATGCGCGCGCAGATCGGCGGGGCCGCGCAGCAGCACATCTGGGCCGCGGGCGACTGCGTCGAGGTCATGCACCGGGTGTCGCAGCGGCCCGTCGCCATCGCATTGGCTACCCATGCCGCCAAGCAGGCCCGGGTGGTTGCGACCCACATCGTCGGCGGGTACGCGACCTTCCCCGGCGTGCTCGGCACCGCGGCGACCAAGATCTGCGCGCTGGAGATCGGGCGCACGGGGCTGTCGACAAAAGAGGCCGCCGCCGCCGGGTTCGAGGTCGAGCCGACGACGATGGAGTCCACGACGAAGGCCGGCTACTACCCGGGCGCGGAATCGATCACGACGAAGCTGTTGGTGGAGAAGGGGACGGGCCGGCTGCTCGGCGCCCAGATCGTCGGGCACGAGGGGTCGGCCAAACGCATCGATGTGCTCGCCACCGCGATCTGGAACGGCATGACGGTCGCGCAGATCAGCGAGATGGACCTGTCCTACGCGCCGCCATTCTCACCCGTGTGGGACCCGGTGCTCATCGCCGCGCGCAAGGCCGCCAACCGCTGACCTGCTCGCCCCAACCGCCCCGAGAATGGCAAGTTGAGCCGGTCCTGCCGGTCCAACCTGCCAAATCTTGGGGCCGCATGAAGCGGGGTTAGGCCGACACCTCGACGCCGTGCCAGAAGGCCACCCGATCGGTGATCTCCTTGGCCGCGTCCTTGGGCGCCGGGTAGTACCAGACGGCGTCGGGGTTGAGCTTCCCGTCCACCTCGAGGCTGTAATACGACGCCGTGCCCTTCCACGGACACACCGAGGTGGTGTCCGAGGGACGCAGCAGCGCCTGGTCGAGCGACGAGGCCGGGAAGTAGTGGTTGCCCTCGACCACCACGGTGTCGTCGCTCTGCGCGATGGTCGTTCCGTTCCAGGTTGCCTTCATGAGAGCGTCAACGCCTTGAGACCGGCCGGCTGTTCCACCTGGGCAGGCTCGGGTCCGAAATGGGCCAATTCGAGCCCCCAGCAGACCAACTTGAGGCAATGGCTTGTCGCTCAGCGACAAGCCATTGCCAAAAGTTCCGCCCTTAACCGGACCGGCCTACGACTTGGCCTGGGCCAGGCTCGCCTTCGCGGCGGTCAGGAACATCGCGCCGTCCCCGCCGAGGGACACCAGGCGCGCGCCGCGGGCGATCCACTGCACCGCAGACGCGGCATCGCGCTGGTGCATGCCCAGCACGATGCTGTTCGCCGCGCAGGCCACCCGGATCCGCTCGACCGACTCGACGAGCTGGTCCGTGGAGTACGCGTCGCTGGGGGACAGCCCGAGCGCGATCGACAGGTCCGCAGGACCCACATAGACCCCGGCGAGCCCGGGCACGGCGCAGATCTCCTCGACATTGGCCAGGCCGTCGACGGTCTCGATCATCACGAACACGCTGACCCGCTCGGCCATCGCGACGATGTCGCCGCTGGGCAGATCGTGCCGGAACGGGCCGTACGAGCGCACCCCGTGCGGGGGGAACCAGGTGGCCGCGACCGCCGCCGCCGCCTCGGCCGCGTTGTTCACCATCGGCACGATGATGCCGTCGGCACCGGAATCACATAGTCGGCCAATGAGGGTCGCATCGTTCTTGGACACCCGGACGATCGTGGCCGGCCCGTCGATCGCGCGCCGGGTCAGCGCAGCGGCGTCGCCCTCGTCGAGTGCCGCATGCTGGCAGTCGAGCCCGACGTAGTCGTAGCCGGAGCGGCGGTAGAGGTCGAACGAGAACTCCCCGCCGCCGGTCACCCACCCGCCGACAGCCGCGTTGCCAGTGCTCCAGACAGAGGTAAGCGAGCTATGCGTCATTGGGCGAGGGTCCTATCAGTCGAGGCGGCGGGTGGGGCTAATCGATAGGGACAACAGTGTTCGACGGCAGCAGCCAGCTGGTGTCGAGCTCCTTGAGGCTGCCGACGCCCATCAGCGTCATGGTGCGCGCGATCTCCTGGCGGAAGATCTCGATGATGTGCTCGACGCCCGCTGGTCCGGCGGCCGCCATCCCATAAAGGTAAGGGCGCCCGATCATGACCGCGTCGGCGCCCAGGCACAGCGCCTTCACGACATCGCTCCCGCGCCGGATGCCGCCATCGAGCAGCACCTCCGCGCGGTCCCCGATGCGAGCGGCGATAGCAGGCAATGCATCAAGCCCGGCGACGTCGCCATCGAGTTGGCGCCCGCCGTGGTTGGACACCACCACGCCGGTTGCGCCCAGGTCGACGGCCTTCGCGGCATCGTCGGCGTGGAGCACGCCCTTGATATACAGCGGCCCGTCCCAGTGCTCGCGCATGACCGAGAAATCGTCCCAGGTCAGCTCCGGGCGCATCATCGTGTACGTCTTGCGCAGCGCCGCGATGGCCGCGGCCGCCCCGCGCCGGTCGATCACATTCGGCGAGGAGATCCGTTGGTGCTGAAGGAACTTGATCCACCACTTGGGCTTCATCGCGCCGTTCAGCACGCGCGCCGGGGTGATGATCGGCGGGTTGCCCATGCCGCGCTGCCGCTCGGTCTGTCGGTTGCCGATCACCGGCACATCCACCGTCACGAACATCGCCTTGTATCCGGCGGCCTGCGCGCGCGCGATCAGCGACAGCGTCAGGTCATGCCGGCCGGAGTTCAGATCGCGCCACGGATACAGCTGGAAGTAGTGATCGCGCGCCGTCCCCTCGGCCACCTCCTCGAACGAGTACGAGCCGACGGTGCTGACCACAGACAGCGTCCCCGCCCGCTCGGCCGCCTGCGCCACACCGCGCTCGCCCTCCCAGTGCTGGAGGCCCACGGTGCCGGTCGGGGCGAGGATGACCGGCAGCGACACATCCTCGCCGCCGATCGTCACCGACAGATCGCGCGCCTCGTTGCCCGTCAGCACCTTGCGCTTGAAGGAGTAACGGGCAAAGGCCGACCGGTTGGCCTCCATCGTCTGCATGTCCTCGGCCCCGTAGTCCAGGTACGCCCAGGCCATATCGGGCACCGCCCGCCGCGCGAGCTTCCGGTAATCCTCGACCGTCAGAGGGCCGATCCGGTTCGAGAGCTGATATTTGAACGCAGCCATGCGAGGCGCCTCCGAGTGGTTGCCAGCCGGTCGACCTGATCACAGTCCCCACCACCGGGTAGACGCAAGACCAGTCTGCGGGATACTGCCGGGACCGACTGCGCGGCATCGCCGCCGCGCCACCCTTGAGGAGTCTCGATGCCGATCGCCACCCCCGAGGTCTACGCCGAGATGCTGGAGCGCGCCAAGGCCGGCGGCTTCGCCTACCCGGCCATCAACTGCACATCGTCGGAGTCGATCAACGCGGCCCTCAAGGGCTTCGCCGACGCCGGCAGCGACGGGATCATCCAGTTCTCGACCGGCGGCGCGGAGTTCGGCTCCGGGACCGGCGTCAAGGACATGGTGGTCGGCGCCGCGGCACTGGCCGAGTTCGCCCACGTCGTGGCCGCGAGGTACTCGATCAATGTCGCGCTGCACACCGACCACTGCCCCAAGGACAAGCTCGACGCCTACGTCCGGCCGCTGATCGCGCTGTCCCAGGAGCGCGTCGACCGAGGCCAGAACCCGCTGTTCCAGTCGCACATGTGGGACGGGTCGGCCGTCGAGCTCGAGGAGAACCTGCAGATCGCGGCCGAGCTCCTGGCGCTGACGTCGAAGGCCAAGATCGTGCTGGAAGCGGAGATCGGGGTTGTCGGCGGCGAGGAGGACGGCGTCGTCGGCGAGGCCAGCGAGAAGATGTACACCACCCCCGGGGACGCGGTCCGCACCGCCGAGGTGCTGGGCACCGGGGAGAAGGGCACCTACCTGCTCGCCGCCACCTTCGGCAATGTGCACGGGGTCTACAAGCCCGGCAACGTCAAGCTCCGCCCGTCGATCCTCAAGGACCTCCAGGACGCGGTGAGCAAGCAGCTGGGGCTGCCCGAGGGCAGCAAGCCGTTCTCGCTGGTGTTCCACGGCGGCTCAGGCTCGGCGCTGTCGGAGATCCGCGAGGCGCTGTCGTACGGCGTCGTGAAGATGAACATCGACACCGATACCCAGTACGCGTTCACCCGCCCGATCGCCGGCCATATGTTCAGCAACTACGACGGCGTGCTCAAGATCGACGGCGAGGTCGGGGACAAGAAGGCCTACGACCCCCGGTCCTATCTGAAGAAGGCAGAGACGAATATGGCCGCCCGCGTCCAGCTGGCCTGCGAGGATCTCCTCTCGGCCGGAACGGCGATCTCCCAGTGAGCGACCGCCATGGCCACCAGGACCTGCTGAACCCGCCCACCCTGCTGCCGGAGGACCCCGGCGCGACGATGCTCGCCTCCGGCGACGAGCCGGTCGAGGTTGCTGCGGCGTTCCCCGCGGGCTCCGAGGCGTGGGCGTCGCTGGCCGAGGCCGCACTGGCCGCGGGGCAGCCCATCCAGGCCTACGCCTACGCCCGCACCGGCTACCACCGCGGGCTCGACGCGCTGCGCAAGGCCGGCTGGCGCGGCACCGGGCCGGTGCCGTGGTCCCACGTCCCCAACCAGGGTGTCCTCAGGGCGATCGCCGCGCTGGGCACAGCCGCCGAGGCGATCGGCGAGACCGCCGAGGTCGAGCGGACCGCGGCCCTGCTGGACGACTGCGACCCGACGGCCCGGGGCATCCTCGGTCGCTGA